>JAOTTZ010000053.1 GCA_029864165.1 Burkholderiaceae bacterium | reverse complement strand
GCGAGAACGATGACAAAGGACGCGCCTTCATCATGAACCCTCGCTAGAGAGGTCTAGAGTCGAGATTCCCAGAATGGCGATGATTCAGAAGCAAGGCTTGACCCTACGCCCCCTGACCCTACGCCCCCTAAACGGCTGCTCGTGGCCGAAAGCTGTCGTTTGCGCATCCCCCGCGGGGCCACACTTCGCAAGGAAGTCCCTGTAAAGGGTTAGGCACCGGCCTCGCCCCAAACTGCGAATTCGTTACCACTTGGCTCAATGAAGTGGAACCGCCGCCCTCCAGGAAATGGAAAGATGGGCTTGACGATGCGACCCCCGGCACTCTTGACCTTGGCTAGCGTCTCTTCCAGAGACTGACTGAACAGAACGATGAGCGCGCTTCCACGATTGGTTGTCGCTTTCAGCTCAGACTTGTAGAAGCCTCCGTCAAGCCCTTGATCGGAGAACGCCGTGTACTCTGGCCCGTAGTCAACGAATGACCATCCGAATGCGGCCTCAAAGAAGGCTTTCGTTTGCTCCAAATTATTAGCGGGAAATTCAACGTAGTTGATCTTCTCGTGTGCCCGCATAGCGATGATCTCCCTTCTGGTGCTTAACGTTTGACTTAAGCGGCCCGCCGTAGGCGGGTCCGCTTGAAGGAAGGGTTAGCCCTCGTCGCAGGGGTATTGGATCAGCCGCTGACCCTTTTCCTGCAGAAGTTGTGGGTATTGTGACTTTCGATCTGCTTGCTTTGCATTCGGACGACGAACTATCTCGAACAACCAATCGTCCCCAAAATCGAAGTGATAGAAAAGCTTATGACCCTTCGATAACGGAAAAACTTCACTGATGGGCACTTCTTCACCTTCATTGAACCCATACGGTGTATCGGTAGGCTCCCCAAACGTAACGGTTCGACTTCGCCAAGTGCGTCCCGCAAAGAAAGCATGCAGATGGTCGTTGGCAAAGCCAACTAGCTGCAGAATCAACTCATGAAGTTCGGTGAGGGTAGTATTTTCAGCCACCTCGATTCGCGCAGACCATGAATCTTGTGCAATACGCCAGCCCGAGAGCTTAATGTCGAGTGTCAATATCAAAGGCATCGCGCATGGGCTTCCCGAGGGCTAACGTTCGAGCTCAGCCGCGTGCGGAGGCCGCAGGCCGTAGCACGTCGGCTGGAGCGAAGGGTTGGGCGTCGTGTTTATGAGGGCGCGGACTCAAGGTGTTCCTTGAAGTATTGGAGTTCGCGAAATGTGTGATCGTAGACTGCCTGCCGCCCGTTCAAATGTGTCTCGAAATACCATTGGCAGATCCGGCCCCATACTGATTGCGGAAAATCGATGTGCACGTTGTGCGATACCTGCACACCGTCCTTTCCTTCAACCATACTGAGTACGCCGCCTTCGGGAAGCCGTACCGTGAGTAGGCCGCCGAGAACCCGGTAGGCTGCAGTTCCCGTCCAGAAAGCGAGATGAGGACGGTCCATGTAATGAAAGCGTCCGTTAAGGCGCGCATGTATGCCCGCGACACTTTCACTCTGTGTGAAGGTGACGCCCGAGTGCGGCAGGTTATCCGGGCTGTCGAAGCGCAGTCCGAAGTGTTCAGTTGGATTCGACGCTGTCCAGTTTTCCGGCTTGCAGGCGTAGTCCCAAACTGCCTCAGGCGCAGCATGGATGTTGATGTTGGTGTCAACAGCGAGGAACATAGCGTCGATCTCCCATTCAAGTACGTCAGAACGCTGTGGTAGATGTTCTCGACGCCCAACGAAAAGTAGACCCCAATTCGGGCCGCCGACATCTTATCCGACTGTCGGATAAGATGCTCGCACGCTGCAAGTGCTGTATATTATTACAGTATTTGTTTGCAGGGGGCCCAATCATGTCCGATAAGCTTCTGGCGCCTGAGCTCACCGCCGACGCGCCACGCCTGCTCGATCGCGTGCGTAGCCGCATCCGCGTAAAGCACTACAGCCTGCGTACCGAAACAGCGTATGTAGGCTGGATACGGCGCTTCATCGTTTTTCACGCCAAGCGCCACCCGACCGAGATGGGCAAGCCTGAGGTCGAGGCGTTTCTCTCTAACCTGGCCACGCAGCGCAATGTCAGCGCGTCGACGCAAACGCAAGCGCTTTCAGCGCTGCTGTTTTTGTACAAGGAAGTGTTGGCGTGCGAGTTACCGTGGCTGGACGAGGTGGTGCGTGCCAAGAAGCCGATGCGTTTGCCCACGGTGCTGACGCAAGACGATACCGGGCGTCTACTCGTGCAGGTGAGCGACCCGGAGATGAAGCTGATCGTGGGCCTGCTTTACGGCAGTGGCATGCGGCTTCTAGAAGCGCTGCGTCTGCGAGTAAAGGATGTCGATCTGTCGCGGCATGAGATCGTCGTGCGCGACGGCAAAGGCGGCAAGGACAGAGTCACCGTGATTCCAACGCGGCTGGTAGAGTCCCTGCGGGCTAAACTCGCATGGCGTAAGGCGCTGCACGAGGCAGACTTGGCTGCAGGGCGCGGTGAGGTATGGCTGCCCGATGCGCTGGCGGCCAAGTACCCCAACGCGCCGCGCCAGTTTGGTTGGCAGTATGTATTTGCGGCAACTGGCTATTCGGTCGATCCGCGCAGCGGCGCGGTGCGTAGGCATCACGTGGATGAAAAGCGGGTGCAGCGAGCCGTCCGCACCGCAGCGGAAAGGGCTGGCATCGTGAAGCCGGTATCGCCGCACACGCTACGACATTGCTTCGCCACGCATTTGCTAGAAGGCGGCTACGACATACGCACCGTGCAGGAGTTGCTCGGGCACTCCGACGTTAAGACGACGATGATTTACACCCACGTTCTCAACCGCGGCGGGCGCGGCGTGCGCAGCCCGCTGGACCAGATGTAGAGTTCGTGGCACAGCCCCATGTCTCGTGGCCTACCATGGCGGCCGGGCTTTCTCTGTTCTTGTCGTGCGTCCGCTGCCATCCACTGCATCCCTGACCGCCCTGCTGCACGAGGTGTTCGGTTACACCGAGTTCCGAGGCCAACAGCAAGCGGTCATCGAGCATGTTTGCGCCGATGCTGACGCATTGGTGCTGATGCCCACCGGCGGCGGCAAAAGTCTGTGCTATCAAGTACCCGCCATTGCACGCCACCGCGATGCGCGCGGCATGACAGTCGTGGTGAGCCCGCTGATCGCCTTGATGCACGATCAGGTCGGCGCGCTCGAAGAAGCGGGCGTGCACGCCGCGTTCCTGAATTCGACGCTCACCTCCGAACAGGCGCTGCATGTCGAGCGCGAGATGATGAGTGGGCGTTTGGTGTTGCTCTACGCCGCGCCTGAGCGGGTAACCACGCCGCGATTTCTGGCGCAGTTGGGCGCGCTGTATGAGCGAGGCGGGTTGAGCCTGTTTGCCATCGACGAGGCGCATTGCGTGAGTCAGTGGGGGCACGATTTTCGCGAAGACTATCTGGCGCTGAACGTACTGCATGAGCGTTTCGCCAGCGTGCCGCGGATCGCGCTCACCGCCACGGCCGACGAGCTGACGCGCGCCGACATCATCGCGCGGTTGCAGTTGCAGGGTGCGCGCGTTTTCATCAGCAGCTTCGATAGACCGAACATTCGTTATCACATCGTCGAAAAAGACAATGCCCGCTTGCAGTTGCTGCGCTTCATCAACAACGAACACGAAGGCGACGCCGGCATCGTCTACTGCCAAAGCCGCAGACGAGTCGACGAAACCGCGGTCTGGCTGAACGGCCAGGGAATGACGGCGCTGCCTTATCACGCGGGCCTGGACGCTGCTATGCGACGCTGGCACCAGGACCGCTTTTTGCGCGAAGAGGGCGTCGTGATGGTGGCCACCATTGCATTTGGCATGGGCATCGACAAGCCCGACGTGCGCTTTGTCGCGCATCTGGACTTGCCTAAAAACATCGAGAGCTACTACCAGGAAACCGGCCGCGCGGGCCGCGACGGCGCGCCCGCCAACGCTTGGATGACTTATGGCTTGGCCGACGTGGTGAACCAGCGCCGCATGATTGACGACAGCCCGGCCGGCGAAGCGTTCAAACGCGCTCAGCGCGGCAAGCTCGATGCCCTGCTCGCGCTGGCCGAAGCGTACGACTGCCGCCGCGTGCGGCTGTTGGCGTATTTCGGCCAAGACAGCCGTCCGTGCGGTAACTGCGACAACTGCCTTGACCCACCCGCTACCTGGGACGCGACCGAGGCGGCGCGCAAGGCGTTGTCTTGCATGTATCGGTTTCACCAACAAGGGGGCATGCGCTTCGGCGCCGGTCACTTGATCGACGTGCTGCGCGGCCAGGCCACCGACAAGGTGGCGCAACACCACCATGAACAGCTGAGCACCTACGGGATAGGCGCTGATTTGATCGAGTCGCAATGGCGAGCCGTGCTGCGCCAGCTCATAGCGCTGAGCTACTTGCGTACCGAAGGGGAGTACAACACGCTGGAGCCTACACCTAGCGCACGCGAAGTGCTGCGCGGCGAAGTGCGATTGCAACTGCGTGTGGTCAGCAAGGCGCCCAAGCGCGACCGCGGCGCTGCCGCGGCGAGCCACCAAGACAGTCGCCGCCGAGAAAAAACACCGCCCGTGCCTTTGGATGCAAAGGGGCTGGCGCGCTTTACTGCCCTCAAGTCCTGGCGCGCAGAAGTGGCGCATGCGCACAACGTGCCCGCGTATGTGGTGTTTCACGACGCAACGCTGGCGGAGATGGCGCGCACCGGGCCGGCGTCGCTGGCAGCGCTGGCGGGCGTCAGCGGCGTTGGGGCCAAGAAGCTGCAAGCTTACGGGCAGGAGATTCTCAGGGTGCTGGCGGCCGCGTAAGGGCGCCTGCAAGCGCGTACTACCCGCCGCCGAAGTTTGTCTGGTCGCGCAACATTGGCGGCAGCCACAGCTCGATCACACCCGGGCGCGGTTTGAGCGACTTGGGCAGTGCGCGCAACCAAACCTTGCCGCCCTCATTTCGATCTTGCACCGCCAGGGCGTCGCTGATGGCGCGCGCAAGGCTGAGCGCGCAAGCCTGGTCAGCCGCCTCATGCACGATCAGCGTGGGCTGTGGCCATGGAACTGGGCGGCTCTGCTGGCGCAGCGCGGCGCTGCGGGTCACGTCTTCGACCGGCGCCAACAGCAAAGAGCGGCCACCTTGCTCTTGCAGTAGGCGCGCCAACGCGGTGGCGTCATTTCGCGATGCCTCGTCGTATATCCGCACGTACAGTTGGACTGGGCCTTCGTCGCGCGCGCATGCATCGGCTAGCGCTGCCACGGGTGCGCCGGTCAGCGCGGCGCTGGCGCTGGGTCGCGGTGGTACCACCTCTGCTGGGAGTGCTTGCGTGGGGCGCTGGGAGGAGCTGGGCTGCGGGGCCACTGTCGAATCAGAAACTCGCACTTGCGGCTGCTCGGCTGGCCCAAACAGCAGGCTGGACAACGTTATCGGGGCCGGCGAAGGGTGCCAATAGCTCAGCGCGGTACCAACGACGGCCGGTCTAGTGGCAGCGGCACAGACACCGACGCGAGCGTGGCGCGCGGCATTCTGGCAGTCGCTTGAGAGCGCGGCGGGTTTCGCGCATTCTTCGCGCACGCGGTCCAGCAACTGGTCCACACCGGCGCGTTCGACTGGGCGCAGGGTGGTGCCGCTGCGCATTTCCCGCAACATCGTCAATTGCGCCGTGGTGTGGTCGGCCACTTTGGGGCAGGCCCCGTCCAGGTTACGCAAGTCGCGCGAGACCTCGGTGAACATTTGCCGCGTTTCAGCCTGCTCGGTGGCCCGGGCCTGGCGCATGTCCTCGCTGACTTGCCATAGCGCCAACAGCAGCGTTCCCGACGCCCCCAGACCCAACGTTGCTCCGATGGCACTGTTGCGCGCTGACCGGCGCGACAGCGGCTGCGGCGGCTCGTTTGCCTTCGCAGCCTGGGGCAATGGCGGCGCTGTACGCAGGCGCGCGCCCACGGTCAAGGGATGCTTGCCTTGTGTCAACCAGCCGGGCAGCTGCTTCAACCACGCCGGGTTCAATGCGCGCCCAAGGTCCTCGCCCAAACGTTGATAGCTTTCCCACTGCGCTTCGTCGAAGCTCTGGTCGCCGGTCGATTCGTGCGGAAACGCTGGGTGGCGCTGGGCATACGCCAGCAGGTCGAGGTCGAGCGCGTCGTGCTGGTTGGGTTTGACGATCAGCAACGTGGCCTCGTGAAGGGCACCCTCGGCGTCGGGTGCGTAGCGCACACGTGCCAGCATCACGCCGCGAACGGAATGGTTGTCGGCCATGTCTTGCGGCGAGAGCACAGTGATCCGGCCGTCATTGTCCGGAAAATGCCGCGCGGCCTCCTCGCGCGTGTAGAACTCGATCTCGGCGCCGAAGTCGATGCGCGCCTTGCGCACCAGGTTTTCCAGGTCGCCAAACTGGTAATCGGGGTCGGCACCGTTGTCGGCCACGATGATGAAGTCCAGACGCCGCTTGAGCAAGGCATAAACGCCGGTGTTTTCAAAGTGACTGCCGTCGGAGAGGTACCACCACGGCCGAGCGCGACCGAAGAATGTGGCCGAGACTTCGCTCCCCAGCATCAGTGGCTTGACGGCCCACTTCCACAAGCGCATTAAGCCGGTTGGGCAGGTGCCTTGCGCACCATGGGGAGCGCGCATCCAGTAACCCAGGCGTAACCCCAAGAAGAACAACAGCACCGCCCAGCCGAAGGACGTGTAAGAGCCTGCGCCCGGTGAAGCCGCGGCGCCTGAAACGGCCACCCAGCGGCCCAGGGTGCCGACGTCAGCGCTGGGGCTGACCATCGCGGATTTGGTCGCCGGCAGGGGCACCGCCACGCGCGTGCCCACCTCGATGGCGCGTGAACTGACCGTCAGTAGCGCACCTTTGCGGTCGGCGTTGTACAGCCCTGACGAATCGTCGCGAGTCTGGTTCAGGCAGGCATTGACCAAGTGAATCGGCCCACCCTTGAGTTCGGGCCGGTATTTGCGCATGTCCAAGTCATCGTTCTGAACAACCTTGGTCACGTCGGCCTTGTCGTGCGCGGCCAAGGCACTGAGTACACCACGCTGCGGGTTGCACACCGCCAAGTAGGCGCGTGTCAACCGCTCTCTATAAAAACTATGCAGCGACGAGGCGTTAGCCATCTGCTCATTGCGTCCGGTCAGCAGCCACCATGCGCAACCCACGCCCAGCAAACCCAGGGCGCGCACGCCCGGCGCGTAGTCTGTCAGGGGGGACAGCGGCTGTGGAGTGAATACAGCCATTGCGCTGCAACCAGCCAAGCGCACAGGAGCACCAACAGTCCCACCAGCCCGGCAACGTTGAGCAACGTGGGCCCCCATTCGCCCATAGAGCGGCCCTTGGTCGTTGCGGCCAGTCGTTGTAACGGTTGCGCCAGTGCTCGCAGTACCACCACGGCAAGACTACCCATACCCAGGAGCACCTGGACCCAGCTCTCGTCGTTTTGCATCGCCTCGAGCAACCACCAGCTCAGCACATCGAGCGCGCCCAGCGCGGCCATGCCCACGGCCACCAGCGTCAACGTGCGTAGCTGCTGTGTGAGCAAGTTGTGTATGCGGGCCACCGCCAATGCCCGTCGCTCTTGTGTCAACATCAAGCGCGACTGGGTGTAGAGCAGCCCGACCAGACACGACCACAACGCCAGCAGGCCCCCCAGCGCCACGAGCGCGCTGCCTTGACCCCGAAACAGCGCGTCGCGGTCCAGGATTGTCAGTGAGCTGACGCTGGCCAAGACAACGGCCAGCGTAAATAAAACCAGAAAAAGCAAATCGCGCGTACCGGGCGGCGAGCGCTTCAGGTTGGGGTCCGGCGTGTCGCGTGCTACCCAATAGGCGGCCATGACACCCGGCGCCGTGGCCAGCCAAAGCGCCAACGCCAACGGCCACCACAGGGTGTGCCAGGCTTGCCAACCCGTGGGATCGAAGTTTGGCGCACCCTGCTGAAGCAGGTGCGGCGCCATCACCAACACCGCCAATGGCAGACAGGCGAGCAAGCTCTCGAAATGGATAGCTAGAAACGCGCGCAGGTAAGTAACGCCGGCGATCGCCAAATCACGCGCGCCGCCAGGCGTAAGGTAGCGGCCATTGCGGCGCAGCCAGTCAAGCGCAGCCGAGTTCGCTTGTGCAAGCTCGGATTGGGCTTGCGATATGCCGAGTTGCTCAACCATGCGGCCGAACATGGCGCCCACGAAGCCGCCGCCGGACACGGTCGACAGGTAGTCAAGCCGATTGAGCAAACCCTGCTGTGCCAAGCCGCGCAGCAGGCCGAGCGCAAAGGTAGCGCTGCGTATGCCACCGCCGGAGATGGCCATCCCTACCCGAGGTGGCGTGGGGCTTGAATCCGCATCGGCAGTAGCGCTCTCTGCCTTGTGCATCGCCAACCGCCGCCGTCCGGCCAGGGCAGCGTTTTCTTGCGCAAACAGCGTTTGCAACGCTGCGGCGTTGTCGGGAGTCGGGTCGGGCGGCGCGGTAGGCAAGGCGGCTCCGGGCAAGCGTCAAAG
>JAOTTZ010000529.1 GCA_029864165.1 Burkholderiaceae bacterium | reverse complement strand
TCAAGCGCCTGGAAAGCAGCGGCTGGCTGCGGCTGAGAAACGCCTTACTGAGCAGGTCGCAGCGCACGCAGCGGCGAGACCGGGCTGGCAACACCGCTGATCTCGGCCTGGCACCTCACGCCCCCGGGTAGCTTGAGCTTGGGGTTGGGCAACTCGACGCGCGCAACGAAGGTGGCGCTGGCAGCATCGATCACGCGATCGACCATCTTCACCTTTGCCGTGTACTTTGCGGACATGCCCACTGGCGAGATCGTGGCTTTCATGCCCGGCTTGACGCTGCCGATCAGTGCGGCTGGCATGACGATATCGACGCGCAGCGGGTCAATCTGGGCAATCCTGAGAACGGGTTTGCGACCGCTGCCCGCGTCGGCGATGTCGCCGGGATTGAGCATGCGGTCGAGCACGACACCGTTGAACGGGCTGGCCACCCTGCGCATGGCTAGCGCGTCGAGCGCACGGCGGTGCTCAAGCTTGGCCAGTTCGCGGTTTTCAAGTGCCGCCTTCAACTCACTTTGTGCCACACGCAGCTCTGCTTCAGCCTCATCTTGCGCTTGCGCAGAGGCAAAGTTCTCCCGCGCCAAATCGCTGGCGCGCGCTAGCTTTTTGGTGGAGTAGTCAACGCGGTTGCGCGCAACGGCAATTTGACCTTCCATTTGGGCCCTAAAGCGAGCCGATTCGGCCGTCGACCGTTCGAGGTCGGACAGCAGCTCGACCAACGGTTGGCCGCGGCGAATAATGTCACCGCGCCGAGCGTGCACTTTATCGATCAGTCCCTCGACCGGGGTGCGCACGTCAACGACCTGCGAGGGCTCGATCAGGCAATCAAACGGTGCGCCAGCGGCCCGCGCATAGCCGCCCGCAAGTGCGACCAAGGCCAGTACGACGAACGAATGCATGATGGACTTCATTCGCCCCGCCCAGAAAAGGCCAGCAGCTTCGCCAGTTGACTATCCTGTTTGAGATTTTGCATTCGCACCTCGCGGTTGTGTTGTTCTGCGCGCCACTGCGCCAGCCAGCGCAGCGCTGCTAGCGCCGCTGGCGAAACGCCGTGCTCGCGTGCCGACGGCCGCGCCGCAAGCGCCCTGGCAAAGCGCGGTACCTGGGTGGCAAACAGTTCATCGTCGAGCGCAACGGTGACCTCAGCGCTGCCCGGATCACCCTGCCGAGCACAACGGCCGATCAACTGGCGGTCGATGCGGCGCGACTCGTTGTACTCGGTGAGGATGACATGCAGGCCGCCACGCCCGGCCACGCCCGGCCCGAGCACAATATCGGTGCCGCGACCGGCCATGTTGGTGGCTACGGTCACACGTCCGGCCTGGCCAGCCTGTGCAACGATTTCAGCTTCACTTTGATCCTGCTTGGCATTGAGCACTACATGCTCGATGCCACGTTTGGTCAGAACAGCCGATAGCTGCTCAGAGGCCTGCACGCTGCGCGTGCCAATCAACACCGGCCGCGCGCGCTCGATAGCCTGCACCTGCGCAACGTCGGCCACCACCTGCCATTTGGCGGCGGCATCGACCAGGCAGCGAGTGCCGAACAATTTGCGCTGCAGCGGACGATGCAAGGGCACCTGGACCACGTCGAGTCCATACACGCGGCGGATCTCCGAAGAGACTTCCATGGCCGTGCCGGTCATGCCGGCCAAGCGAACGTAGCGCTTGAACAGCCGCTGGTAGGTGATACGCGCCAGCGTTTCGCGCTGCCCCGTCAGCTCAACCCCCTCCTTGGCCTCTATCATCTGATGCAGCCCATGTTCCCAAGCGCGGTCCGGCATCACCCGGCCGGTCGACTCGTCGACGATCTGCACCTTGCCGTCGCTGACCACGTAGTGCCGGTCCAGCAGGTAGAAGGCCTGCGCAGCGATAGCCTGCTGGATCAATTCCTCGCGACGCCGCGGCGACGACCACACCGAGTCATCCTTGTCGGCATTGGCCTCACCCGCGGCGACATCGTCGAGCCAATCATGGGCCGCAGGAAAAAGCCGCACCTGCCGCGTACGCTCATTGAGCGCATAGTGCACTGACGGGTCCATGCGAGCGGCCAACGTCAGCGCTTTATCAAAATCCTCCCGAACCAGCGCAGCCTGATTCTGTGCCGACAAAATCAATGGGGTGCGCGCCTCGTCGATGAACACGCTGTCGGCCTCGTCGACGATGCAGTAGGT
>JAOTTZ010000528.1 GCA_029864165.1 Burkholderiaceae bacterium | reverse complement strand
GCCATGGCTGGGGCGCCTATTCGCTTGCGTTCGGATTTTTGATGTTTGCCTTTGTGCTGCAGCGGTGGTTTCGGCAGGCTGTCAGCGAAAGCGAAAGCGGTCAGTACAGCCAACGCATCGACGTCTCATTCCGCTGGAGCATGAGCTGGTTCATTTACTCGGAAGTGATGTTCTTCGGCGCTTTCTTTGGCGCGCTGTACTGGATACGGTTGCACTCGGTGCCCGCGCTGGGGGGGCTTGAGAACGCCGTGCTGTGGCCCGACTTCAAGGCCATTTGGCCCAGCGTGCAAGCTGGCGTCACCGCTTCACCGGCAGACATCGTCGAGCCGTTCACGATCATGGGGCCATGGCCGCTGCCGACCATCAATACCGCGCTGCTGCTCAGTTCGGGCGTCACGATCACCATCGCCCACCACGCGCTGATCGCCGGCCGGCGCGCCAAGACCGTTGGCTATATGTGGTTGACCGTGTTGCTGGGCCTGACCTTCTTGCTGGTGCAGGGCTATGAATACAGCCATGCCTACAACGATCTGAACCTCAAACTCAGTTCAGGTGTTTATGGCTCCACTTTTTTCATGTTGACGGGGTTTCACGGCTTTCACGTATTTGTCGGCATGCTGATGTTGCTGTTCATCACCTTGCGCCTGCAAAAAGGCCACTTCACGCCGCAACGGCATTTCGGTTTCGAGGGCGCGGCTTGGTATTGGCACTTCGTCGACGTGGTCTGGTTGGGGCTTTATGTCGTGGTGTACTGGTTGTAGCGCGTCGGCCTGTAGCGTTTTCTACGCCTGCCACTCAGCGCCCGGCTGGTAGGCCAGTGGGGTGTATCCAACCGAGCTTGTAGCTCAGCAAAATGAAAACGAAGAGCAGCACGGAAACGGCGATCCGCATCGCCAGCGCGCGCATCATTTGGCCGTCTTTGGTCTTGCCTTCGCGTCCCCCGCGCAACATGGCTGCACCGGCGTAAGCCAATGCGCCCAGGATGAACACGAACGCCAAGCCGATGATGTATTTCATGCCGCAGGATTATGCGCCGGCGGTAACGCAGCTATGCGCGCTCAGCGTGTGAGACGATTGCTGCTGTTGATGGCTACGTCGGCGGGTGTGGCGGTAACGGCGAACCTGGGTTTGTGGCAGCTCGATCGCGCCGCGCAGAAGAAAGCTTTGCAGCATGCGCTTGATACGCGAGCGAACCTTCCCGTTGTGCCGCAGGAGCAGCTGGCCAACACTGGACAAGAGGCTTCGGCGCAGCACTACCGCCATGTGCGTCTGCGTGGTCAATGGCTGGGCGAGCGCACGGTCTATCTCGACAACCGCCAGATGAACGGACGACCCGGCTACTTGGTCGTGACACCGCTGCTGCTGCCTGGGGGTGCTGTGCTGGTGCAGCGCGGTTGGGCACCGCGCGATCCGCAGCAGCGCGCGCGGTTGCCGTCGCTGCGCACGCCGGGGGAGGAAGTCGAATTACTGGGTCTTATTGCCCCACCGCCTGCGCGTTTGTACGAGTTCGCGGACGTTGAGTCTGGCCCGATCCGGCAGAACCTAGAGATCAACGCTTATGCGCAGGAAATTGGCGTCGCGGTGCGCCCATTGTCGGTGCTGCAAAGTGGCGGACCAGAAAGTGCGACCGACGGTTTGTTGCGGCAATGGCCGCAACCCGCCGTCGATATTCACAAGCACTATGGCTACGCGTTCCAATGGTGGGCGCTGTGTGCGCTGATAGCTGGGCTTTATGGTTGGTTTCAAGTCCTCGAACCCCGGGTTCGCCGCGCCGCACGTTAAAGACCGCGGCCATCGCCGCGCACAATGCGATCACACCCAAGGCGGACCAAAAGCCGCGCACGCGGCCGTGTCCATCAAGGCCGGCCCCGGTGCTGAACAAACGTTTGCGCAGAACGCAGGTTGAGGTGCCGCTATCGGGTGCCACTACCGGGTGCCGCTGACAGCGCGGGGCCGGTAGCGACGACTACAATGTCGGGCTATCTTTGCCGCGCGGCGGCGTTTGTCTACGAGGATCGAACCGTTGATTATTTCTGAAGCATACGCACAGGCCGCGCCTGCCCCGACGACCGGCGACTCTCCCATGTCCGGCTTGACGAGCATGTTGCCGTTGCTGCTGATGTTTGCGGTTTTGTATTTTCTAATGATTCGTCCGCAAATGAAGCGGCAAACAGAA
>JAOTTZ010000052.1 GCA_029864165.1 Burkholderiaceae bacterium | reverse complement strand
CCACTATCACCGCTGGGAGCAGGACCTTGAACTGATCGAGGAGCTGGGGGTAGACGCGTATCGCTTCTCAATCGCTTGGCCGCGCGTGCAGCCGGCTGGCCGAGGAGCATGGAATGGCAAAGGCTTGGCCTTTTACGACCGACTACTGGACAACTTGTTGGCGCGCGGCGTTGCCCCACTGGCAACACTGTTTCACTGGGATTTGCCGCAGGCACTGCAAGACGAGGGCGGCTGGGCCAATCGCGATACGGCGCAGCACTTTGCCGACTATGCCGATGCAATAGGTCGGCGCTTTGGCGACCGCTTGGCGGCCATCTCGACCCACAACGAACCCTGGTGCATGGCCCACCTCGGTCACCACAAGGGCCAGTTCGCACCGGGCCTTCGCGAGCCGGCGACCGCCGCCCAGGTTGCACACCACCTGCTGTTGTCGCATGGAATGGCGCTGCAGGCGCTGCGCGCCAGTGGCGTCAAGGTACCGCTCGGCATCGCGCTCAACCATTCGCCCGTCACCCCAGCCACCGACAGCGCCGCCGACCGCGCGTTGGCCGAACGTGAATACGCCCTGCTCGTTCGCTGGTACATGGACCCGCTGTTTCTCAAGCGTTACCCGGATGTCGGCGGTGCGCGCCCATTCCCGGTTGTGCAGCCGGAAGATTTTGAAGTCATCGCCCAACCGCTAGATTTTCTGGGCATCAACTACTACACGCGCATTTGGGCGTCGAGCGAGACGCCCCCACGCCCAGCGCCTAAACTTAGTGGTGAAACCGAAATGGGGTGGGAGGTCTATCCCGAAGGTCTGACCGAGTTGCTGTCGGGGCTAAACCGCGACTACCGCCTGCCACCGCTGTACATCACAGAGAACGGGGTCGCCTACGCCGACAAACTAGTGGGCGGGCGTGTGGACGACGCGAATCGCATCGATTACATTCAAAAACATCTCGCAGTGCTTGCCCAAGCCGTAGCTTCCGGCGTCGACGTGCGCGGCTACTACCATTGGAGTCTGCTCGACAACTTCGAATGGGACTCGGGCTACACCAAGCGCTTTGGGCTCATCTATGTCGACTACGCAACCCAGCAGCGGACGCTCAAGGACAGCGCGCGCTGGTATAGAGATTTCATCGCCGGTCAGCGCAAGTCCGCACAGCCGTGTCTAGCCTTTGGAGTTTGATATGACCACGCTGACGCTACGTGGGGTTCGCAAAACTTTCGATGGTCGTGTCGAAGTCATCCGCGGCATAGATATGGACATCGCCGACGGCGAATTCTTGGTCTTCATCGGCCCCTCCGGCTGCGGCAAAACCACCTTGTTGCGCATGATCGCGGGCCTAGAGCACATCACTGGCGGTGACATTTCCATAGGCGGCGAGCGTATCAACGACGTACCGCCTTCCAAGCGCGGTGTGGCAATGGTGTTCCAGAGCTACGCTTTGTACCCGCACATGACAGTGGCCGAAAACTTAGGATTTGCGCTCAAGCTCGCCGGACAAAGCCGGCAGGAAGTGAAGGCAGCTGTGGGCCGGGCGGCCGAGATATTGCAAATTACGCCTCTGCTCGATCGCAAGCCCAAGGAGCTATCGGGCGGCCAACGTCAGCGCGTGGCCATCGGCCGCACCATCGTTCGCAAGCCGCGCGTGTTCCTTTTCGACGAGCCGCTTTCCAACCTTGACGCTTCGCTGCGCGTGCAAATGCGCATCGAGCTATCTAAACTCCACGCGGAAATCGGCAACACCATGATCTACGTCACGCACGATCAGGTGGAGGCCATGACGCTGGGCGATCGCATTGCGATTTTCAATGCCGGTAAGATCGAGCAAATCGGGCCTCCCATGGAGCTGTATGAGCAACCGGGCAACCAGTTCGTGGCCGGTTTCCTGGGTTCACCGCGAATGAATTTTATTGCTTGCACCCCAGGCGGCGCCACCGGTGATACGCTGCAGCTGGTAGCGGGCGAAGCCGGCACAGTGAGCTGGCCTGGAAAGCTGCCTACGCCGGCTCCTTCAGAAGTGGTCCTGGGTATTCGCCCCGAGCACATGACCGTGACCCGTGTCGAGCAGGGGCTAGCCGCGCGCATCGACCTGGTTGAACATCTGGGCGACACGCTGATCGTGCACGCGACTCTCCGCGGCTCCGACAACACGGTCTCGTTGCGTTTGCCCGCGGATCACGAAGGTCTGAGTGCAGGGCTCGATATTGGCCTGTCGCCGCAGACCGAGCGCGCCCGGCTCTTTGATGGCGACGGCCAAGCGCTAGCCGTGGGCTCGTAGCCTGGCTGGTGTGGGATTGACCCCACGCGGCGGCTGTGACAAGGCGCTTTAGAATGCGCTTTCCGTTGCGCCGGTCTGGTTTGTGTATGACACTGGGCGCAGGTTGTGGTGATCAACTGCATACCCAGAAGACAAGGATGTTTACATGAAGATAGTGCCCTTATTCGTTGCCATGGTCGTGGCGAGTACGCTCACAACCGTTCATGCGCAGGAGGATTCCGATAAACCGGGCGCAAAGATCGACAAGATGTTCGATTTTTCTGGTTACCTGCGCGCAGGCACAGGCATCAATTTGAGAGGCGGCGCGCAGGTCTGCTTCAAGTTGCCAGCCGCTGACACGAAGTATCGACTGGGTAACGAGTGTGACTATGTCATCGAACCCCATTTCGACGCCAGGGTTGCAGAGTATGAAGGCAGCGATTGGCACATACACGTCCTACCCGGTGTGTACCGCGCTTGGGGCGAGACAGAGTTCGTCACGCACCAACGTCCATTTGACCCGCTACGAAACAGTCCAAACCGCGACTCCGACTCCTTAGTGGCCCGATTTCAACAGGCCTACGTCTACGGCAAGAAGATGCAAGGCTTGGGTGGCGGTACGGTATGGGCGGGACGCCGGGGTATTGCCCAGGACGGCGGGTTGCGGCTCGGCATCACCGATCACTTGCTTGAGGACTACGGTGGCGACGGCTTCGGTGTCGACGAAATCAAGACACGTTTGGGTAAGCTGAGCCTAGCCTTCTTGCTCGACGGCCGCGACGAGGCCAACGATAGTCGTTATAGGTTGCCAATGCGCTTGACCGGCATCAAGAACGTCCGTTCGGGTGAGCTTTCAGTCTATCTTTCGCTGTCAGGACAACTCAGAAGTTCCGATAATTTCTGTCAAGTCAAACTCCCCAGTGATCCACCATGTGATCCTCCCGAGACCCCCGAGAAAGTTCCGAGCGGCTTAGCGCTGGGCATATACCAGACGTTGAAGAAAACTTTCTTCGGTGGCAACACCTTGCTGGGGTTCAGGTATGACGAAGACTATGAGTTTGACATTGTCGATGAGATCGGTACGGTCAAGCCCACTGAAAACACGCGGTTTTTGATTCAGCACAGTGGCTCGTGGAGCCGAGCGACTACTTACGATTTGCTGGCGCAGTACCGTCTCAAAACCAGGCAAGGTCAGGATAGCGATTGGTTTTCGATTGGCGGTAGAACGGACACTCATATCTCGGGCCCCTACCGCCTACTCGTAGAAGTTGGCCACGACCAGGTCAAGCCAGACGGGGCAGCGACCCAACGCATGACCAAGTTCACTGTGGCGGGAGCCATGTCAGCTGGCAAACATCCGTGGTCGCGTCCGACGCTTAGGCTCTTCGCAACACACACCATTTGGAACGAAGCTGCGCGCCTGGTGCTCAATGAAGGTTGGGTCAATGAGGCGCGCGCGAAGCAAGTCTACGGCGACAAGAAGGCGGGCACATCGATCGGTGTACAGGCCGAGACCTGGTGGTAACGGCTTTGTATAGAGTTTGTGCATTGCTTGCGCTAAACTAGCGCGCTGTGTTGCCCGGTGCCAGTGCTGGGCAGCGCTTAGAGTTTTTATTCACCCCCAACCTCACCGCTGCAATCAGCGATCAAGGAGACCATAAGATGATGAACCGCCAACGAATCCCTTTCACCATGACGGCGTTGTTGCTTGCGCTGGCATCGACCGCCGGGTTGGCGCAGGAGATGCCCGACACCATGGTTTATGCAGAGTTTTCCGACCCCAATGGCGACACCACTGCTCAGGGCGGGCTGACCTATCCGGTCGCCTACGCGGAACGTGGCAACACCGAGTACGCGCAAGACCCGTCTAGCGCCGTTGGTGGCGTCCTCACCATCAGTGGCGAATTCACGCCCGCCAAACGCAGCAAGTGGGGTGGTATCGGCATTCTGGTTGACAACTCGCCCACGCCCGGCGAGCCCGGTACGCGTGACATGTCTGAATACACCAGCGTTCGCGTGCGTTTGGCGTCGGACGCCGCCAAGACGATACGTCTGCGCCTCGTCGGCCCCGATGAAGCGGTGCAAAACGCCGGCTGCTACCCGCTCTTTAACCAGACGGTCACAGAAACGCTCAGTGAGTACACGATTCCGCTCTCCGGATTCCGCCCCGCAAGTTACTGTGGTGGCAATGGCCGCAGCGTTGCTGCCACATTGCCGCAGCTGGCTTCTTTCGAAGTTGTCGACGCGCCAGCGCCAGTGACCCCACGCAGGGTCAGCTTTCAGGTCGGCACCATCGAATTTCTGCGCTAAAGCCCCTCAGGGGTTGGCCAAAAACACCTGCTGGGCGCCGCTGTTGCGGCGCCCGCTTTATTCTTGTGCCCGATCGAGGGAAAGCTAAGTGGATGCCGCTGCCCGCAAGCGCTGCAGCCTCGTCGCTACCCATACTGTGATTCATCACAAGTCGCCTGCACGACGCCGTCGACACCTGCGCTGCGCTCAAGCGTGTGGGCTTCACAACGCTGTGCTACACCAACCTACGCAATCGCGACGACTTTGCTGCGCGAGTGCAAGAGTTCGTCGACCAGCTCGGCCCCGATACAACGAGTGTTTTTTACTACTCTGGCCACGCCGTACAGGTTGGCAACGAGAACTACCTGGTTCCCACCGAGACACAAGTGGCGTCCCTCCATCAAGATTTCACGCAACAGTTCTACCGCTTGAATGAGTTGTTCGACAAACTCAACGGTAGGCCAGCTGCTTTTCAGATGGTCGTGCTCGACGCTTGCCGAACCGACCCGTTTGCTGATGCACCGCTGCCGAGTACGCCCGCAATGAGCGGCGTCAACACGGCAAGCCGAGCGGTAGTGCTCAAGTCTTTGCGTGTCGACGCTAACGCGACCTATGGCTTGCAGCGCATCAATCATGCTCCAGTGGGCACGCTGGTGCTGTACGCCACCGCGTCTGGCGATGCGGCGTTTGACGGTATCGGCCGCAATGGGCCGCTGACCAAACACTTTCTGGCGCACCTTGAATCGCCAGGCATCAGCGTCGAGGAATTGATCAAGCGAGTCACTCGCGGCGTGCAAAGCGACACGAGCAAGGGTTTTGGCAAGCAGCAGACACCGTTTGTGTATTCATCTTTTACCGGCAACTTTTGTTTTGCCGGCTGCCCACAGCCTATGTTCGTAACGCCGACGAACTAGAGCTCGGCACGGAAGATCACACCCGCGCACCCACGCACAGACTCAACTGTCGTTGGCAGGATCTTTGATCACCGGCCACTCGCCGACTTTGCTTTGGGCCGTATTCGTGCCGCCCCCACTTGAGCGAAGGCGCGCGCTTTGCCAGATCACAGCGCTCATACTTGCATGTTCATGATCTCGCTGTACGCTTGAACCAACTTGTTGCGCACATGCAGCGTCGCCTGAAAGCCGATTTGGGCTTTTTGCATGGCGACCATGGTTTCTTCCAAGCTCACGGTGGGGTTGTCCATCTGCACCTCGCGCTGCAAGCTTGCCGCTTCATTCTGCGCCCGACTGACACCGTCCAGCGCTTGTGTCAGCGCTTGCGCAAAACCGCCAGCCGCTTCGCCCTTGCCGGTGGCCAGCGGGTGCCCGTCTATGCTCAGGCCGGCACGGGCCACCGCTTGAGCAAAGTCAAATGGCTTGAGGGTAACGTTCATGGCTAGGCTCCTGATCTGACTTGCGGCACGGGCCCTGTGCACGCGACAGGCACCCCCGCTGGAACAAGGTATGGCCATCGTAGTCGAGCACCCAGGCGGACACTGGTGCGAACTGACAGCGCTTTGGCGGCCTGTTCCGCGCATACATCACCACCGAGTCTTTCAATAATCAGCGTCATTCGCAACTGAACGGGCACTCTTGTGTCGGCAGCATCAGCGGCCGATCCCAGTCTTTCTATCTCCATGGACAAAGCAGTCGTACGCTCCAACACACCCATCGCGATCCCCGTTCCCACCGACCTCGGTGGACGGTTGCAGGCCATGCCGACCACATCTAAGCTTGCGCTGGGTTTTGGCACATTGGCGCTGCTGGGCATCGTGCTGGCGATGTCGATGTGGGGCAGCCACGGCGACTACAAAGTGCTGTACGCCAACCTTTCCGACAAGGACGGCGGCGCCATACTGGCGCAGTTGTCGCAGATGAACGTGCCTTATCGACACGCCGATGGCGGCGCAGCGATCCTGGTGCCGGCGTCGCAAGTACACGACGTACGCCTCAAGCTCGCGTCCGCGGGCCTGCCTAAGGGCTCGGTGGTGGGATTCGAGTTGATGGAATCCGCTCGCTTTGGCCAAACTCAATTTCAGGAGCGGCTGAACTTTCAACGCGGTCTCGAAGGCGAGTTGATCCGCTCGATCACCGCCCTCGCCGCGGTGCAGGGCGCTCGTGTGCATCTGGCACTGGCCAACCAAAACGGATTTTTTCGTGAACAACAAAAACCCTCGGCGTCGGTGCTGCTGACGCTCTACCCCGGCCGCACGCTGGATCGCGCGCAGGTGGCGGGCATCGTTCATCTGGTGGCCGCAAGCGTGGCCGAGCTGAGCCCCAAGGCGGTGAGCGTACTCGACCAAAGCGGCTCATTGCTGTCGGGTCCGAGCGACGACGCGTCCACCAATGGACTTGACGCCCAGCAGCTTCAGTACGTGGCCCAGGTAGAACAAGGGTATAGCAAGCGTATCTTCGAACTGCTGGAGCCAGTAGTCGGGCGAGACAATTTGCGTGCCACGGTGACGGCTGACATCGACTTCACGCGGACCGAATCCACTTCTGAGCTGTTCAAACCGAACCAGGGCAATTTGGCCGAGCAAGCCGTGCGCAGCCAACAAAGCGCCGAACAGTCTGGCGAGAGCGTTGCACCCGCGACGGGTGTACCCGGCGCAACGTCGAACCAGCCACCGTCGCCCGCGACGGCACCACTGACGGGCGCAACGGCACCATTGCAAACAGCCCAAGTCGCTGGAGGCTCCGGTAGCAGCAGGCGCGATAGCGTTGTCAACTTCGAGATCGACAAGACGGTTCGCGTGACACGCAACGCCACCGGTAGCGTTAAGCGTCTGAGCGCCGCCGTGGTCGTGAACAACGGCAGTGTCACCGACGCCAGGGGAAAAACCTCGACCGTCGCGTTGACCCCAGAAGAGGTCGAGAAACTGACCACGCTGGTGCGCGAAAGCGTGGGTTTCAACAAGGAACGCGGCGACTCGGTCACGGTGATCAACGCGCCATTCAAGGTCGAGCCGGTCGTCACCGTCGAGACCGTTTGGTGGAAAGAACCTGAACTGATCGACCTCGTGCGCGCCGCCGCAGTACCCAGTGCGCTAGCCCTTGTGGCCTTGCTGCTGTTCTTTGGACTGGTGCGTCCAGCGCTGCGGGCGGTGCAGGCAACACCAGCGCCTGGCGACAAGCTCGACTTGGTAGTGGACGAGGAAGTAGATCTAGCCGATACCAGCGAACCGCCTGCCAGCGAGTCTGCGAAGTGGAGCAGGCAGCTGGCGCAGGCTCGCCAGTTGACCAATGACAACCCGGCAGCGGTGGCCAATATCGTCAGCAACTGGGTAAGCGGCGAGCCCGCCTGAGGAATGCCGCTGTGAGTACGCCACAAGACGATTCGGGAGCGGAGAACGCCGCCATCTTGCTGATGTCTCTCGGCGAAGCGGAGGCATCGGCAGTCTTCAAGCATCTGAGCCCTAAAGAGGTTCAAAAGGTCGGCGAAGCCATGGCCCGCATGAAGTCCGTTCCGCGCGAACGCGTGGACCGCGTGATGGAGCAGTTTCAGACCGAATCCGGATCGATGAGCAGTTTGGTTGCCGACACCGACGAGTATGTGAAATCGGTGTTACGCAAAGCACTCGGCGATGACAAGGCGAACCTGTTGATCGAACGCATCCTGCAGGGCAGCGATGTCAGCGGCATCGAAAGCCTGAAGTGGATGGACCCGGGCTCTGTGGGTGAGCTCCTGCGCAACGAGCATCCGCAAATTGTGGCCAGCATTCTGGTGCATCTGGACTTCGATCACGCCTCGGAAGTTCTGAAAACGTTCACGGACCGCCAGCGCAACGAAGTGCTGATACGTGTCGCTACGCTGGACGGTATTCAGCCTACGGCTTTGAAAGACTTGAACGACGTCATGTCCAACGTATTGGCCGCTAGCGGCGATCGCATGCGCAAAGCCTCGCTCGGTGGCCCCAAGACTGCTGCATCGATGATCAACACCATGGGTTCGAGTATCGAAACCGCGGTGCTCGACTACATCCGCGAAGCCGACAGTGACCTGGCAC
>JAOTTZ010000527.1 GCA_029864165.1 Burkholderiaceae bacterium | reverse complement strand
CAAGTTGCGGATCGTGGCGATCAAGGCCTCGCGGTTGTCAGCGTTCAATAATTGGTTGATATTGTTGAGTGCGATCGAGGCTATCTCGCCGACTTCATTGACGCGGCCTGCAATCTCTTCGAGGTCAGAGCGGCCCTCGCCTATGACCGGGTAGCGTTCGCCCGCGGGCACTGCCACCAGGGGCCCACCGATGGGCTCGGTGTTGACCAGTGTGATCGCGGCAATACCGGTGACGAAGTTGCGCGAGACCACTGCCACGGTGTTCGTGCGCACGGGCGCGCGCCGATCGACGCGCACCTCTACGCGCACGCGATTCAAACTTTCGCCCGAGAGTGCGTACTCTTCGACGCGGCCGACCTTGATACCGCGCAGCGACACATCGGCACCCACTTCCAGGCCGTCGAGCGCCTGCTGCTCGAAGTGGATGGCGTAACGGTTGAAGTCGTCTTCGCCGCCGATGTTCTCGAGCCACACCACTGCGCCCACCAGCGCCGCGATCAAAGCGAGCACGGCGGCGCCGACCCAGGTGTAGCGTGCCTCAACTTCCATGGCTAGAGTCTAAGCCGACCGTTCTGCGGATGGAAAAGTAGTCACGGATCCAATCGTCGTCCGCAGCCATGACCTCAGCCACCGGACCGTCGGCCAGAACAGTCCCGCGTGCGAGCACAATCAGCCGGTCGACCACGCCGAGCAGGGTATCCAAATCGTGCGTGACGAGGAACACGGTGATGCCTAGGTCGTCAACCAGCGAGCGCACAAGGCGGTCGAAGCCCCGCGCTGTGATGGGGTCCAGCCCCGAAGTTGGCTCGTCGAGGAAAAGGACTTCTGGCTCGAGCGCGATCGCGCGCGCTACCGCTGCGCGTTTGCGCATACCGCCCGACAACGCGCTGGGCATTTTCGGGCCGGCATCAATCGTCAGCCCAGCCTGCAAGAGCCGCAGCGCGACCAGCGCGTCGATGGTTTGGCTTGACAGGCGTGTGTGCTCGCGCAGCGGCACGGCGACGTTTTGCGCCACCGTCAGGGATGAGAACAACGCCCCATCCTGGAACATCATGCCGAAGCGCTGCCGCACGGCATCGAGCTCGTGCGGTGCTGCTGCCCACATGTCGGTGCCCAGCAGGCGTACACGGCCAGTCGTAGGGCGGTGCAGGCCTATCATCTCGCGCAGCAGTACCGACTTGCCGGTGCCGCTGCCGCCGATCAGTGCGACCAATGTGCCGCGCCCGACTGCGAAACTGACGCCGTTGTGCACCGTTTGTGCGCCAAATTGGGTGACGACCGATTCCAGCTCTATCACCGGTGCCGCTGCAACGTTCATAGTTCCAACGCCTGCAATATCACGGCAAAGGCGGCGTCGAGCACGATGACCGCGACAATGCTTTGCACGACGGTGGAAGTGGTGGCGGTGCCCAGCGCGCGCGTGTCGCGGCCGACTGTCATACCCATGCGCACGCCGATCACGGCGATAGCCAACGCGAACGCCGGGGCCTTGATGAGACCAACGAAGACGTGGCGTGTATCGAGCTCCTCACGCAACCGCGCTAGAAAGGCGGCCGGTGTGATGTCGAGCATGGGCCCGGCGATCGCCATTGCGCCCAGCAGGCTCATCACGTCGCCGACGAAGACCAGCAGCGGCAGGGTCAGCATCAGCGCCAGCACGCGCGGTACGACCAGCACCTGCCACGGCGACAGGCCGAGTGTGCGGATGGCGTCGGTCTCCTCGGTCAGGCGCATCGAGCCGAGCTGTGCGGTAAAGGCTGCACCCGATCGGCCGGCGACGATCACGGCGACGATGATCGGCGCAAACTCGCGCGTCGCGCCAATCCCAACGCCATCGACGACAAAGATGTTGGCGCCATATTTTTCCGCTTGCAGGCCAAGCAGGTAGGCGATGACCACACCGATCAGCAGTGTGACGAGCGCGACCACCGGAACCGCGTTCAACCCGGTTTGCTCGAGTTGCACCGTCAGTTCACGCAACCGCATGCGTCTTGGCCGCATGAACGACTGGCCAAACGCAGCCATCGTCGCGCCGAGAAAGTTCAAGTGCCCGTGCAGAAGCGCCACCAGCGCGAGCGTCTGCTGCCCGATGTGTGCCAGGATGCCGTGGCGGCGTGGCGGCGGACGCGCCTCTACTTTGTCAAGGCGCGTGCGTACTTGTTCGAGGATGCGCGCGTTGAC
>JAOTTZ010000526.1 GCA_029864165.1 Burkholderiaceae bacterium | reverse complement strand
ACGTGGTCGTTCACGCTGCGCGGCATTTGGGATGGCGCTGACGCCAAGACCGACGAGTCGCAGTTGCTGTTTCACTGGAAGTATTTGTCCGAGAGCGTGCGCCAGCGCAGTGGCCGCAATGCCGATGCCGTGGGTGTGTACACCATCGGCATCAGCGAGCCAGACAACGCGCCGCTGATATCGCAGCGCGTCGATGCCTTGTTCAAAAATTCGCTGGCAGAGACGCTGACCGAAACCGAGAAGGCGTTTCAGCTCGGGTTCGTGGCCATGAGCGAAGCCATTCTCGTCGCGGTGCAGGCGGTAAGCTTCTTGATCATCGTCATCATCATGGCGGTGATGGCCAATACGATGACGATGACCGCGCGCGAACGACTGGCCGAGTACGCGACGCTGAAGGCGCTGGGGTTTACACCCGAATTCGTGGTCAAGCTGTTGTTCGGTGAAAGCCTGTTGATTGCGCTGATCGGCGGTGGGCTTGGCGTGGTTGCTAGCATTCCGGTGGCCGCGGCTTTTGCCAATGCGGTGGGTTCGCTGTTTCCGGTGTTTGTCGTTTCGCCAACGACCATGGCATTGCAGCTAGGCGCGAGTGCCGTCATTGGCGTGATAGCCGCCGCCTGGCCGGCGTGGAAGATGTCGCGCATCGACATCGTCAACGGCTTGCGCCACGTCGGATGAAAGCGATACCGCTGGCCTACATCGCCCGCAACCTATGGGTTCGGCGCGTTACTACGCTGCTCACCGCCGGCGGCATGGCCTTGGTGGTTTTTGTCTTCGCAACCGTATTGATGATGAGCGAAGGCATACGCGCGACATTGGTGGCCACCGGCCAGCCCGACAACGTGCTGGTGCTGCGGCAGGGCGCTGGGGCGGAGATCAACAGCGGTATTTCACGCGAGCAGGCCGCCATCATCGAAAGCCTGCCCGGTATTGCCACCGACGGCAACGGTGCACGGCTGGTCAGCAAAGAACCGGTGGTGCTGAACAACCTGCCCAAGCGCGGCAGCGGCAAGCCGAGCAACGTGACCTTGCGCGGCACCTCAGCAATCGGCCTGGCACTCAGGCCGCAAGTGAGCATCGTGCAAGGCCGCATGTTCAGAGCCGGCACCTCGGAGATCATCGCCGGCCGCTCGATTGCCAATGGCTTTCAGGGCGCCGGTTTGGGCGAGACGCTGCGCTTTGCCCAGCGCGATTGGGTGGTCGTCGGCGTCTTCGATTCCGGCAAGACGGGCTTTGACTCCGAAATATGGGGTGACGCAGAGCAAATGATCGCCGCGTTTCGCCGCAACGCCTACTCGACCGTCGTGTTTCGCTTGGCCGACCAAGAAGCGTTCACACGCGTGAGTGAGGCCATCGCCGCCGACCCGCGCTTGACCGTCGAGGCTAAACCGGAAGTTCAGTTTTATGCCGAGCAGAGCGAAGCGTTGGCGACCTTCATTCGCTACCTGGGGCTTTTCTTGTCGCTCATATTCTCGGTTGGAGCCATCTTCGGTGCGATGATCACCATGTTCGCCGCGGTCGCGCAGCGCAGCAGCGAGATCGGTACCTTGCGCGCGCTGGGGTTTAGGCGCGGTTCGGTGTTGTTGGCATTCTTGGCCGAGTCTTTGCTGTTGTCGCTGGTGGGCGGAGCGCTGGGTTTGGCAGCGGCCTCGACCATGCAAGCGGTCAATATTTCGACCACGAATTTTCAAACCTTCAGCGAACTCGCCTTCCAGTTCAAGTTCACGCCAGGTATTGCGCTGAACACCATGTGCTTTGCGCTCTTCATGGGCCTGGTCGGTGGTTTCATTCCCGCATGGCGCGCCGCAAGGCTGGAGATCGTGGATTGCTTGCGCGCAGCTTGAGCTGTGTTCGCGACGAATCTCATGCGTGTGGTGAGCAACGCCGGTCCCGTCGACACCATCGGGATGGACAACCGTAGGCTCCCTCAAGATCAGTAGCTCGCGCCTGAGTACCGTCTGGGATGCGCGTCAACTCCAAGCGCAATGGGTAGTTCACCCTTTCGCCAATGCCTTTAGCAGCGCGGCAGACATGGTGTGCCAACCCACAATCGCCCCTTGCGCAGCGACCATTGCCAGCGTCGCGGCCTTGAATTCTGGGAAGTAGCTTTCGGTGCCATCCTCGACCAACAAACATTCGTAGCCGCGGTCGTTGGCCTCGCGCATCGAGGTTTGCACACAGACCTC
>JAOTTZ010000525.1 GCA_029864165.1 Burkholderiaceae bacterium | reverse complement strand
TGCGACCGGTTGCCGACGATCTTGTTGTCGAAACGATAGAGGCGAATACCGCGGTCAAGTAACCGTTTGCGCCAACTCACCGCGCGAGTATTTGGCGGCAATCGTCGGCAGCGGTTCGCTCTTGATTTTGGCGGCCTGGCCTTGGCAACCGAACTCAATATAGCGCTGCTTGCAGATGGACTTGGCTGCCTCGCGTGCTGGTTTGAGGTAGTCACGCGGGTCGAACTTTTCCGGGTTTTCCGCCATGTATTTGCGTATCGCACCGGTCATCGCCAAGCGGACGTCGGTGTCGATATTGATTTTGCGCACGCCGTGTTTGATGGCTTCCTGAATTTCACTCACCGGCACGCCGTAAGTCTCTTTCATCGCCCCGCCGTACTTGCGAATCTGCTCCAGCAAATCCTGCGGCACGCTGCTGGAGCCGTGCATCACCAGATGGGTATTGGGTATGCGCTTGTGAATTTCTTTGATGCGCCCTATGGCGAGTATGTCGCCCGTCGGTTTGCGCGTGAACTTATAGGCACCGTGGCTGGTGCCAATAGCAATGGCCAGCGCGTCGAGCTGAGTGCGTTTGACGAAATCGGCGGCTTGCTCAGGATCGGTGAGAAGCTGCTCCATCGTCATCGTGGCTTCGGTGCCGTGGCCGTCTTCCTTGTCACCGCGCATGGTCTCGAGCGAACCCAGACAACCCAATTCGCCTTCGACGGTCACGCCCAAGGCGTGCGCCATGTCCACCACCTTGCGTGTCACATCGACGTTGTAGTCATAGCTGGCAATCGTTTTGCCGTCGGCTTGCAGCGAACCGTCCATCATCACCGAACTGAAGCCCAACTTGATAGCGCCCTGGCACACATCGGCGCTTTGACCGTGGTCCTGGTGCATCACCAGCGGCACGTGCGGGTAGCTTTCAAGGGCAGCCAAGATCAGGTGTTTGATGAAAGCCTCGCCGGCATACTTGCGCGCGCCGGCACTGGCTTGCAAGATGACTGGCGCGCCCACTTCGTCGGCGGCCGTCATGACGGCTTGTACCTGCTCTAGGTTGTTGACGTTGAAGGCTGGGATGCCGTAGCCGTTTTCTGCGGCGTGGTCCAGCAGTTGGCGCATCGATACGAGAGGCATGATTGAAATCCAGTGTAAGTTGGCAAGAAGAGCGACACTTGTGGCTTGCAAACCGGGCGGCTGCGCACCACACAGAGCCAGAGCACCGCTAAACGGTACAGTAAATTCTAGCAGGCAGCCAGGCTGACCTTTCCCAGTGCGCTGTTGTCCGACGCTGAAAGTTTTGAAGGCGGTTTGTTCGGGCCAACTGCGCCTAGCTACAGGCCCAATCGCATCGGTTTTATAAGTACCGCATGGCGTGCAACACGACTTCAGGCAACGCGACACACTTTGAGCATGTTGGTGCCGCCGGGATGACCCATAGGCTCGCCGCAAGTGATTGCGTACGTATCGCCCGGCCGCAGCACACCGCGTTCTATCAGCAGCGCTTCGGCTCTGGCGAGCGCTGCATCGCGGTCGGTAAAGCTGGGTACCAAGAGCGGGCGCACGTTGCGGTACAGCGCCATTTTGCGCTGGCTTAGCGCCTGCGAGGTCAGGCCATAGATGGGCACCTTGATGTTGTGCCGGCTCATCCACAGCGCTGTCGAGCCGCTCTCCGTCAGCGCCAGGATGGCCTTGCAGCCCAGGTGGTGCGCTGTGAACAACGCGCCCATGGCTATCGACTGGTCGATACGCGCGAAACGTTTGTTGGCGAAATCGGTGTCGATGCTGGTGTCCTCAGCACGCTCGGCCTCCAGCGCAATCGCTGCCATTTGTTCGATTGTCTCCACCGGATACTTGCCAGATGCGGTTTCGGCACTCAGCATCACGGCGTCGGTACCGTCGATCACCGCGTTGGCCACATCGCTCACCTCGGCGCGCGTGGGTACCGGGTTGACGATCATCGATTCCATCATCTGGGTGGCCGTGATGACCACCTTGTCCATCTCACGCGCTAACGAAATCATGCGCTTTTGCAAGGCCGGCACTGCCGCGTTGCCCACTTCGATCGCGAGGTCTCCCCGCGCGACCATGATGCCGTCGCTGGCATTCAAGATCTCAGCCAACACGGGAATCGCCTCGCTGCGCTCGATCTTGGCGATCAGCGCAGGCTTGTGGCGGTACCGCTCGCCCGCGACATTGGCG
>JAOTTZ010000524.1 GCA_029864165.1 Burkholderiaceae bacterium | reverse complement strand
CGCTTCGCGTCTGACTGGCAAAGAAGCACCCGTGCACGAAGACACTGAGAAGACGCTGCCCGAACTGAAGGCACGCATCGACAAAACGCTCAGTTACCTCGACACGCTGTCTGCCAAAGATTTCGCGGGGGCCGAAGAAAGGCGCGTTTCGCAACCCCGTTGGGAAGGCAAGTACTTGAACGGTTTTGAGTTCGCCACGCAGCACGCCTTGCCGAACCTGTACTTCCACATCAGCACCGCGTACTCCATCTTGCGCAACAACGGTGTCGACGTGGGCAAAAAGGACTACCTGGGCGAGATGCCGTTCAAGAAGTAAGATGGCAGTGGCCGGAGCGTAGACAGCAAGTGCACGCACTGACCGCGTGATGAGACTCTGAGCTATGGACGCCCTGCGGCAGTTGCAGCGCCTAGGGTTCGAGCTTCCCAGCCCGGCCTACATCTTTGGCGCGATTGTGTTCGGCTTGGTTGGTTTCGCAGCGTTCCGCTACGGTCGCAAGAACGAGCGCCGGCTCACGTTGTGGCTCGGCGTCGCGCTGATGGTCTACCCGTACCTGATCTCAAGCACCTGGCTGCTCTACGTCGTAGGCGCGGCGTTGTGCGCCGCGATACTGTTGAACCGCGGTTGATGTCTTGGGGCGCATTGCGTAGCGTTGGAATGTCGGGGGCGACACAGCAACTTGCAAATGTCGCTCCCTGCTCGGCGAGGAACGTTTGCCACTACCGTTCTGTACTTGCAGCCGCATCGCCCAAGTCCCCCGCAATCAACCTGAACTGCTCCAGCGCCGCCTCCAGGTCGTCCACGATTTCTTGCGCAATCACTTCGGGCGGCGGCAGGTTGTCGCCGTCGGCAAGGCTTTCGTCCCTGAGCCAGAAAATGTCGAGGCTGGCCTTGTCTCGCGCAATGAGTTCGTCGTAGGTGTAGACGCACCAGCGTCCGTCGGGAGCGCCTTCGCCCCACGTAGGCGCACGGTCGTGGCGGTTGGCGGGGTTGTAGAGCTGAACGAACTCGTCCAGGTCCTCGCGCTTCATCGGGTTCGTCTTCAGCGTGTAGTGCTTGTTGGTGCGCAGGTCGTAGATCCAGAGTTTCTTCGTCCATGGCGTCTCAGACGCCGGCTTCTTGTCGAAGAACAGCACATTGGCCTTCACGCCTTGCGCGTAAAACAAGCCGGTGGGCAGGCGCAGCAGCGTGTGCACGTCGCACTCGTGCAAGAGTTTGCGCCGGATAGTCTCACCGGCGCCGCCTTCGAACAGCACGTTGTCGGGCAGCACCACCACCGCGGCGCGGCCGTGGGGCTTGAGCAGCGTCTTGATGTGCTGCACAAAGTTGAGCTGCTTGTTCGACGTGGCGGCCCAGAAGTCGTCGCGCTCGATGATGTCTTTCTCGCTGGAGGTCTTGCCGTCCTCGCCAACGATCATCGTGCTGCTCTTCTTGCCGAACGGCGGATTGGCAAGCACCACCTCAAAGCGCTCTCCGGGGTCGGCTGCCAGCGCGTCGGCCACTTTGATCGGCACGCTCTTCTCCGAGCCTATGCCATGCAGCAGCAGATTCATCGCGCACACACGTGCGGTGCCCTGCACCAGCTCCCAACCGCGGAAGGCGCTCTCTTTTAGGTGGCGCTTCTCGTCTCGGGTGAGATTGGCGTGGTGTTGCGTGATGTAGTTGTGCGCGGTGAACAGAAAGCCTCCCGTACCACACGCCGGGTCGCAGACCACTTCGCCGGGCCTGGGGGTGACGCAGTCCACCATCGCCTGAATCAGCGCGCGCGGCGTGAAGTACTGGCCGGCGCCTGATTTGGTGTCTTGCGCGTTCTTTTCCAGCAGGCCCTCGTAGGCATCGCCCTTCACATCGGCGCCCATGGCCGACCAGTCTTGCTCGTTGATAAGGTCGACAATCACGCGCCGCAGCTTGGCCGGATCTTGGAACTTGTTCTGCGCCTTGTTGAAGATGAGCGCGAGTGTGCCCTTCTCGCTGCCCAGCGCTTCGAGCGTGTGGCGGTAGTGATCGAACAGCTCATCGCCCCGTCTTTGGCCAGCAGCGAAGGCCAGGCGTACTGCGCGGCGACAAGGCTGGGCTGGTCATACGGCGGCTTCGAGCGCTCATCGGCCATCTTGAGGAACAGCAGGTAAGTGAGCTGCTCGACGTAGTCGCCATAGCTCATGCCGTCGTCGCGCAGGACGTTGCAGTA
>JAOTTZ010000051.1 GCA_029864165.1 Burkholderiaceae bacterium | reverse complement strand
AGCCGCCTACCGGGGCATGAGCGGCCGGAAGGGGGCGTTGCGCCGGTACCGGCAGCCGACGTGCTCGACCGCGAGGCGCTGCAACGTCTGCGTGCGCTGGACCCCGCCGGTTCGAACCAAGTCATGCAACGCGTTGCCAATGCGTTCGAGACTTCGATTGGTGGTCTGCTTCGGCAACTGCAAAGAGCAATGGAAGCTGCTGATTCAGCAGGTATCAAACATGTTGCGCATACGCTAAAGTCATCGTCGGCGAGCATTGGCGCCACGGAGCTCTCGAAGATATGCGCCGAGATCGAGGCGATGGTTCTGCGCGGACAGGAAGAGGGCATGAGCGAAAAGGTGGCTACGCTGGTCGCCGAAGTGCCGGCCGTTTTGATGGCACTGCAGCGGATACTGGATAGCGACGCATGAATGGCCGTCCAGTATTGGCGACGAACCGCTGGTGCAACAGCCTTCTTTTCTAGCCGAAGGCCTCCATGAAGCCGACAGGCTGCTAGAGGCGGGTGATACCTGAAACGATCACATCACAAACTGCGACACAATACGCCCGAATTGACGATAATGTCAGCAATCGGTCGGTGCTTTGACATGCGTTGAGTGTTTGCGCGCTGACAGGTCTGCGAGAATGGCAGCGAGCGGGCCTTCGATCTTGTGCTGATGGGTGCACCGCATGTCTAGCGCAGGTGGCGTTGGCGTCTTGGGTTAGACACGCTGTGGCCCGAGGTGGCGTGAATTTCTCACGCTAGCCGATGCGCCCGTGCGCGGTATCGGGTTCAGCGGCTAGCCTGCCAAGCCATTTGACGGGGTCAATTCACGCTATGCTCAACGAACGCCTTCCTCACCCTCGCGATAGCCAGCCACCGTCCGAGCGGCCCGAAGGGGGCGCCGCTGAGGCGCCTACGGCTGACGTGCTAGACCACGAGGCGCTGCAACGTTTGCGTGCGCTGGACCCCACCGGTTCGAACCATGTCATGGAACGGGTCGTCAAGGCCTTCGAGACCTCGGTTGGCAAGCTGTTGCCGCAACTGCAAAGCGCGATGGACGCTGCCGATGTAGTCAGCATCAGACATGTTGCGCACACCCTAAAATCATCATCGGCAAGCATTGGCGCCATGAAGCTCTCGAAAATGTGCGTTGAGATTGAGGCAATGATTTTGCGGGGACAAGACGAGGGCATGGGTGAGAAGGTCGCTGCGCTGGCTGCCGAAGTCCCCATCGTGCTTGTCGCGTTGCAGCGGATGATTGATAACAACCCATGAATGACAGTCCGGTATCGGCCGGCGACGAACTGCTGGCGCATCCAAAAGTACTTCTCGTCGACGACGACGAGGTGAACTTGTTGTTGACCTCGACGGCGTTGCGTGAGCGCGGCTTTAACATCACAGAAGTACAAAGCGGCGAAGACGCCATCGAGATGCTGGCCCGGTGGGTGCCAGACGTGGTGGTGCTCGACGCCATGATGCCCGGGCTCGATGGCTTTGAGACCTGTCGCCAGCTTCGCAGCCTGCCGGGGTTAGGGGCACTGCCGGTGCTGATGCTCACCGGATTGGACGATGAGGCTTCGATCACAAGGGCCTATGAAGCCGGAGCAACCGACTTCTTTGTCAAGTCGCCGCAATGGAGTCTGCTGACAGGGCGCTTGCGCCACTTGCTGCGCTCTTCGCGCACACGCCTTGAGTTGGAGCGCAGCAAGTCGAAACTCGCACGTGCGCAAGACTTGGCGCGCATGGGCAGTTTTGACTGGAAACGCGGGCACGGTGGGCTGCATTTCTCTATTGAAGGGTTGCGCGTTTTCGGCCTCGGCCCCGACTCGGTATTGACCCTTCGCAGCACGCTGCGCATGATACCGCCGGACGACCGTCACGAGCTGCTGCTGGTGCTGCACGAAATACTACGCCAAGGCTCTGTGCTGGCCATAGACGTCCCCATCACGCTACACGATAACCGGCATCGTATCTTTCATATCGAAGCCGAACCCGAGTTCAATGAGCTGGGGAATGTGTGCGGCTACACCGGTGTCGTGCAGGACGTGACGGACCGCAGGCTGGCCGAAGACAAGATTCGGCACTTGGCCAACTTCGATACGCTGACTGGACTGCCCAACCGCCGACAACTTCTTTGGCGCGCAGAGCGTGCGGTCGAGTTCTCGCGCCGAATCGGCCACTTGATGGCGATGTTGTTGATCGATCTGGATCGCTTCAAGATGATCAACGACACATTGGGGCACGCCGCGGGCGACGAGTTGCTGATCGAGGTATCGCGTCGCTTACGTTCTTGTGTGCGCCACTGCGACCATGCAATGGAAAACTCGATCGAGGCCTTGGGTTCGCACTCACACCGTACGCTCGAAGCGGTGGGTAGGCTTGGTGGCGATGAGTTTGTGGCCTTGCTGCCCGAGGTTGCCGACGAGGGTGATGCCGAGCGTGTTGCCAATCGCATTTTGGAGTTGATGCGCGAACCGATATTTGTCGGTGGGCAGGAGTGTTTCGTCACTGCCAGCGTCGGCATAGCGCTATACCCACGAGACGGCACTAGCGTGGCCGACCTGGTTCGCAACGCCGATGTTGCCATGTACTTCGTCAAGTCCGAGGGGCGCAACGATGCTGCGCTTTACCATCCACAGCTATCGGGCGTGGGTAAGCGGCGTGAAAGTTTGGAGCTCGAATCCGCGCTGCACAAGGCGTTAGAGCGCAACGAATTGGTGTTGCACTACCAGCCTAAGATCGACGTTCGCGGGGCCCGCATGGTGGGTGCGGAGGCGCTGATGCGCTGGCAGCGTAACGGTGTTCTCGTCGCGCCGGGCGACTTCATACCGCTGGCCGAAGATACTGGCCTGATCATCCCCATGAGCGAGTGGGCGATTCGTGAAGCAGCACGCCAGTCGCGCATTTGGCGGGATAACATTGGCTTTACCGGCTCGATTGCAGTCAATTTGCCGAGCCGCTTGTTCGAGCGCATCGATCTGGTCGAGCAGATTCACAAAGCTTGCGCGCTTTACGGCGTGCCGCACAACGCCATCGAGCTTGAGATCACTGAAACCGGATTGATGAAGGATTTGCAGCATGTGATCCCGTCGTTGCATCGCTTGAACGAGATCGGTGTTGAAATATCCATCGACGATTTTGGTACCGGGTACTCGTCGCTCGCTTATTTGACCATGTTGCCTATCAGCGAGTTGAAGATCGACCGATCGTTCGTGCGCGACCTCGGCATGACACCGCAGAGTTCCGCAGTGGTCACTGCCATCATCGCGTTGGCCCGTTCACTGGGGTTGCGCGTCATCGCCGAGGGTGTGGAGAACCTGCGTCAAATGGACGTTTTGCACCGCCTAGGTTGCGGCCTCATGCAGGGATTTTTGTTCAGCAAGGCGTTGCCGCCCGATGACCTGGAGATATGGTTGCAGAAAACGATCTTGCCGCGTAAGGCGGCCTGGATTGGCGAAGTCGGCAGCGGGGGCGTCACCGGCGAAGAAGCCAGCGTTTCCGAGTGGCGCGCCGCGCGCGCCAAGCCGTTGGCTTGATGCCCGTTCTAGCAGTTTCATATGGGCACCGAGCGTACTGCGCCTGCGCCGTTAAATAGCCAGATCGCAGACACATCGCCTGCCCAACTGGCCAAACAGGCACTGCGACGTCTGGCCACAGACAAGCTTGAGCCCACCCCAGAGAATTACTCGAGGGCCTACCGCAGCATTGCGGGGGATGGCCAGGCAGCAGCGAGCATGTTGCCTAAGCCGGTACTGCCGTTGCTCGAGCGACTGGTGGCAGCAGCCGGTGCACACCTTTCTGCCGAAGCGCGGCAGGAGCTGACCAAAACACTGTTCGAGGGTCACTGGCAACAAGCCGAGCGCATGCTCGAAAAACTGTCGGGTCGCGACGCCGCAGCGGCGCAGGCTGCCTCGTTGGCAAGCCTGATCGAGCGCATTGTCAACGGTCTTGAACGTGGGGGACGGAACTGGACCAACGCCCGTAAGAAGGGCAGTTTGTTGAAAGTTCTGTCAGGCAGCCGTGCAGACACGCAACGGCTGCACCAGCGACTTTCGCAGCTGGTGACGAGTTGGGAAAGTGACAGCGCAGATGAGTTGGCAGACCCCAACGGTAGGTCTTCTGAAGCTACAGCGGAGTTACCCGCCGCTGCGCGCGACGCTGTTGCCGATGGGGGTCACAAGGCCGCGGAAGTAGCTGAGCGCAGCCCATCGGAAGCGATGCAGGCTTGGCCAAGTGTGGTTCAAACATTGTCCGGTAGTGTGCTCAAAGCCTTCCCGGCTGGTGAGCCTCATTACGCGAGCCTGCTTGAAAATTTGTCTGGTTTGATCGACCAAATCTGCCTGAATGGCGCTACCTCGGCAAATGCTGAGGAGCTGTCACGGCTGTGCGAGCGTGCCGGGTGGGCACTGCAAAGCCGCCAGAGTGTGTTCGCGCAACTGGGTGGCTTATGCCACGAACTGACTGCCAGTTTGGGCGACCTGGCCGAGGATGAAAGTTGGACCAAGGGGCAGCTCGAGGCCATGCGCCTCAAGCTCGAAGATGGCCTAACGCCGCGCGGGGTGCGCTCGGTCAGCGAGTTGTTGCGGCACACCCGAGAACACCATCGCGCACTGCGCAGTGAACGGGCGCAGGCCCACCACATGCTCAAGGACTTGATCAACCACATGTTGCAAGACCTTGGCGAACTCAGTAGGCAAACTGGTGGTTTTCACGACAACATTGGCCGGTTGGCCGGTGCGATAGAACATGCCGACTCGTTAGAAGGCCTTACCAGTGTCGTGCGTGAGATGGTTGAGGAGACCCTTTCTGTACGGACACTGGTCGGCCAGACGCAACAACGTCTACAAACTGAGCACGCGCGGGCTTCATCGCTGTCTGGTCGGGTGGAGGAACTCGAAACAGAGTTGCGCCGCCTCTCCGACGAAGTTACAACCGACCAGCTGACGCAAATCGCAAACCGGCGCGGTTTGCTGCAAATTTTTGAGGGCGAGCGTGCTCGGATGGAGCGTGATGAGCAGACGCTGGCGGTTGGTTTGCTGGACATAGATAACTTCAAGCGACTCAACGATGAGCTGGGACACAGCGTTGGCGATCAGGCGTTAAAGTCGCTTGCGGCGGCTGCCAACGAAGCGTTGCGCCCCACCGACCGGGTGGCCAGGTACGGTGGCGAGGAGTTCGTGGTACTTCTCCCCGCCACCGCTGTCGAGGAAGCCCAGCAGATCCTCACGCGGCTGCAGCGTTCGTTGTCCGGCGGACTGTTCATGCACGATGAGAAGAATGTGATGGTTACCTTCTCGGCAGGAGTCACCGCCTACCGTTTTGGAGAGTCGCTCGAGCAAGCGCTCGAACGCGCCGATGAAGCGCTGTACGTTGCCAAGCGCACCGGCAAGAACCGCACCTGTATCTGCTAGTGTAGTGTTGCACGCTATTCAGCACTTAAAAACCGCGCCTTTGGCCCCGTAGCGTCGTTGCAAAACCTTGCAGGCCGCACCAAGCCAGAGGCTTGATTCTTCGCCAGGCACAAACAGTCCACTAGACTGTTTGTGTCCGGGCTCAGCCTCGCAATAGCTTTGGCTATTGCTGCGGTTTGCGCCTAGCTACAGGCCCAAACGCATCGGTTTTATAAGTACCGCATAGCATGCAACACTACACTGGCGGCTTGCCGCCGGACAGTGAGGCGGCACCTTCGACCCACAAACTTGTGCGCTGGCTGGGTGCAGTCAGCGCCGCTATACTGCGGAAAAGCGCCGATTTGTTCCGAATTGCGGGCGCTCTAAAAGTACCGCTAAAGAGGGACGCCCAGCCCGGTGTCCGCACTTGCAGCGGCGCCGGGTTTTGTTTTTCAGAAGCGCACATGGGCAGTATCGGTCACGTCACGCCGCAGCGTATGCAATTCACGCAACCATTGCCGCTGCGCGGTGGTGGTGCGCTGCCCGCGTACGAGCTGGTTTACGAAACCTATGGCAAGCTCAACGCCCAACGCAACAACGCCGTGTTGGTGTGTCATGCGCTCAACGCTTCGCATCACGTGGCGGGCACCTACGAAGGTCAGACCAAGAGCGTCGGTTGGTGGGACAACCTGGTAGGACCGGGCAAGCCGCTGGATACGCAATCGTTCTTCGTCATCGGCGTCAACAACCTGGGATCGTGTTTTGGATCGACCGGGCCCATGCACCCCAACCCCGACCCGAAGGCCGGTGGCCGCGCCTATGGCGCGGACTTTCCGGTGTTGACGGTGCAGGACTGGGTTGACTCGCAAGCGCGGCTGATGGACGCCCTGGGAATCACGCAACTGGCTGCCGTTATCGGTGGCAGCCTGGGCGGTATGCAGGCACTCGATTGGTCGCTGCGCTATCCCGAGCGGCTGCGGCAGTGCATCGCCATTGCCGCAGCGCCCAACCTTTCGGCGCAGAACATAGCATTCAACGAAGTCGCGCGGCGCGCCATTGTTACCGACCCCGACTTCCATGGTGGCCACTTCTACGAACACGGTACGTTGCCGCGCCGCGGCCTACGGGTGGCGCGAATGATAGGACACATCACCTATTTGAGCGATGACGCGATGGATGCCAAGTTCGGGCGTGAACTCAAACACAACGCGCTCAGCTACAGCACGCAGAACATTGAGTTTCAAATCGAAGGCTACCTGCGCCACCAAGGCGACAAGTTCAGCGAATACTTCGACGCCAATACCTACTTGCTGATCACGCGTGCGCTCGACTACTTCGACCCTGCGCAGGAGCACGGTGGGAGCCTCACGCGGGCGTTTGCTGTTGCACGTTCGAAGTTTCAACTGGTGAGCTTTACCACCGACTGGCGCTTTCCGCCCGAGCGCTCGCGCGAGATCGTCAAAGCTTTGGTGGACAACGGGCTTGATGCGAGTTATGCCGAGATCGTCGCACCGCACGGGCATGACGCTTTCTTACTCGACGACCCGCGTTACCACGGCGTGTTGCGGGCGTGCTTTGCCAACATCGCGACCGCACTGACATGAGCACGCGCCAGGACATGGAGCTCATTGCCGAACTGGTTGCCCCAGGTTCGCGCGTGCTCGACCTGGGCTGCGGTAGGGGAGAGTTGTTGGCGTTGCTGCGTGATCAACGCCAGTGCGGGGGTTACGGCATTGAAATTGCCGATGCCAACGTGCTGGCGTGTGTTCAGCGCGGTGTCAACGTGATCCAGCTCAACCTGGAAGAGGGGCTTGCGCTGTTCGAAGACCAGAGCTTCGATGTCGTGCTGCAACTCGATACGCTACAGAACCTGCGCAATACCGAGAAGATGTTGCGCGAAACAGCGCGTGTGGGCCGTATCGGTCTTGTCAGCTTTCCGAATTTTGCGTATTGGGCCAACCGCTTGAGCGTCCTGCTCGGGCGCATGCCCGTCACCAAGCAGCTGCCGTTTGAGTGGTACAACACGCCAAACATTCGTGTCGGCACCTACGTAGACTTAGAGCGCTTGGCGCGCAAAAACGGGCTGCGCGTTCTCGATTCGTTCGGCATCCAGGCTGGGCAGGTGGTGCGCACGCTGCCCAACCTGCGGGCCAGCGTGGCTGTGTTCAAGTTTGACCGAGGGTGAATAGCGGCGCGCAGCGGGGCTGTAGGTGCGCGTCGGCTTTTCGACTTCGACGATCCGATTGTCTTGATCAATCTGACCCGCCTGGGGGCCTACTTCTTCAGCGCGTCGCGGATCTCGCGCAGCAGCACCACGTCTTCCGGCGGGGCGGCCGGCGGCGCGGGCGGGGCTTCCCGCTTCATGCGGTTCATCTGCTTGATCATCAAGACAATGATGAAGACCAAAATGATGAAGTTGATCGCAATCGTGATGAAGCTGCCGTAAGCCAGCACCGCGCCTTGCTTCTTGGCCTCGGCCAGGACCGTCTCGGCCTGGCCGGCCAGCGGGATGAAGTAGTTGTTGAAGTCCAGTCCGCCGAAAATCATGCCGACGATCGGCATGATGATGTCGTCGGTCAACGACGCCACGATCTTGCCGAAGGCGCCACCGATGATGACGCCGACCGCGAGGTCCATGACGTTGCCCTTAAGGGCGAATTCCTTGAATTCTGAAACGAAGCTCATGCGGGGGTACTCCTGTTGCACTGGTTGGATAGCCGTTGCCGAGTACTATCGAACTCTGTCATCCCAGGTCACCCGGGCGGGGGTGGCGGGCGCGCTGACGGCGCGTGGATTGTCTCCCATCCGGTCTTGCGTCGGCGTGGCCAGGCACAGGGAAAAAGGGGCCGTTGCCTTTTTCCTTCGGCATCCAGGTCGGGCAGGTAGTGCGCACGCTGCCTAACCTGCGTGCCAGTGTGGCGGTATTCAAGTTTGATCGAGGGTGAATGGCGGCGCGCAGCGGGGCTGTAGGTGCGCATCAGTTTTTCGACTTCGACGATCCGATTGTCTTGATCAATCTGACCGCGTAAAAGTTTTCCGACAGACAGCACGAACGGGCCTGCCGAGTGACGCCAGCCAGCGTGCCCGACACCGCGGCGGAGAACGGCAATCGTTAAGTCAAACCATACGGACGGAGACGCCAATGAACAGCAGATGCTGGTCGAGAAGTATTGTTTATTCGCCATGGGTGATG
>JAOTTZ010000050.1 GCA_029864165.1 Burkholderiaceae bacterium | reverse complement strand
CACGATCTATCTGGAACGCGCTCAACACGGACGGGCCGCAAGGCGGCACGCCGGTTAGCTAGCTCGTTTAGACGGCTAGGTATACATGCCAGATCCACTTCCACCCATCGTCGTCACCCGAATGAGCGGTGTCGAGCCCCTGCACTTCGATGGCCAGCCACTGGCCATCAACCTGCTCTCGTTCTGGCAGTGGAGCACTTCCGATTTAGTCAGCAACGTAACGCGCGGACGGCTGGCCGAGTTCATCGTGGCAACGGGACTCGGCGCCGATGTTTCGGGTGTTCGGGGCGACTGGGATGCTTTTGACCTCATCACTCCTGAGGGGGTGAAGGTGGAGGTCAAGTCTGCAGCACGCGTCCAAAGCTGGTTCCAGGCAAAACTCTCTGATGTTGTATTTAGCACGCCTCGTACCCGCGCATGGGATCCATCTACTGGTCGCTCAGACCAGGAGTCTCGTAGGCAAGCAGACGTATATGTCCTAGCGCTCCTTGACCACCGGAACAAGTCGACCATTGATCCTCTGAACCTCAGGCAATGGACCTTCTTTGTTGTACCCACGCGTGTTCTAGATGGGCGCAAGCGCAGCCAACACTCCATTGGTCTAAGTTCGCTTCAGGCTCTCAGCCCGCCAGTCCAGTACTCTGAGCTCAAGCCGTCAGTCGCCAAGGCCGCCAACGCCCATGGTGGAGCCGCTGCCTAACCTTTCGAGGCATAAGCGGGCATAAGGGTCAGGTCTCCATATTTGCCATCGGTGACCATCGCGGGTGTGAAAGCACGTATCCCTTCAAACAACGCTGATGCCAGCCCTTCACTCGTGCCCCGCCCGCTGCGCATAGAGTTCCCCGACGCTGTGTATCGCGTCACCGCGCGTGGCGATAGGCGCGAAGTCATATATGCCGACGGCGAAGACCGCGCGCGCTTCCTGGCCATTCTGGCCCCGGGCCTGGAGCGATTTGATGCGCGGCTGCTGGCTTATTGCAATGAATGCAGCGCGCGCGTGCGGGCAAACCATTGGCAGCTTACTTCCCCGCGGGCCAGCCGCGCGACGAAGCGATCCGCATCGCGACCACCCACGGGCAGCACACAATGACGGCGATTGCCGCACACCTGGGGCTATCGGTGTCGAGAGTTTGCAGAGTTTTTCAGCTGCTCGAAGACAATCAGGCAACTGAGGAGGGCGGACCCTCTAGACTCCGCACGACTCCATGATGACGCTGGAAACACCGAGGTTGGCAAACCAGTGTTGAAACTGGGCGCGGGTTAAGCGCTGAGTTTCAACCACGCGCGAGTGCGCATTGGCCACGGCCAGTTGAAACACAGACTTGGCAAGATCAACGGCGACAGTTGTAGTATTCACCGCAAACTCCTTTAGTTTGAAAACCTGATCTGCATGCCTATGGAGACCAGCACGCCGATGTGGCGCAAACAAACAGGGGAGTCCTTCCCGTCAGTCGAGGCGACCCACGAAGAGCTGCGCTTTTTGCGATCACCTCACGTCCAACGTTAGGCCTCACGAAGCCATCTCGGCGCGTCCTGCTCAGTCCTAGGAGCTCTCTCATTAAGGCGATCATCTACAGACGGTATGGACCCCCTGAGGTTCTCGAGATAACCGATCTGGCCAAGCCCGTACCAGCCAAAGACGAACTCCTAATTCGAGTTTGCGCCGCGACGGTTAGTTCTGCTGACTGGAGGGCAAGGTCATTGGAGTTGCCCTCCGGGTTTGGCCTGCTTGGCCGAGTCGTATTTGGCATTCGAAGACCCAGGCAACCGATCCTCGGGACTGAGCTCGCTGGAGAAGTTGAGGCCGTCGGCAGCGAGGTAACGACGTTCAAAGCTGGCGATAGGGTGTTCGCGTTCCCGGGCTCCCGCATGGGTTGCTACGTCGAGTACCGCTGCATACCCGCGACTGGTCCCGTCGCCATGAAGCCCGCCAACCTGAGCTACGAGCAGGCAGCTGCCCTTTGCTTCGGCGGTTCGACGATGCTCGATTTCTTCCGCAGAGGAGCGCTGCGGAGTGGTGAACGCGTACTCGTAAATGGTGCTTCTGGTGCGGTCGGCACGGCGGCCGTGCAGCTGGCAAAGCACTTTGGCGCACACGTGACCGGAGTCTGCAGCGCGGCGAATCTTGAACTGGTTCGATCTATTGGGGCCGATCAAGTCATTGACTACACGAAGGACGACTTTTCCACATCAAGACAGACCTACGATGTGATTGTTGACGCAGCCGGTACCGCGCCGTTCTCGCGCAGCGGCCGCGTGCTATCCAATGGCGGACGCTTGCTCCTCGTTCTCGCGAGCCTCACGGACTTACTCAAAGCCCCTTTGGTGGGTATCACCAACACCAGAAAGGTCATCGCGGGGCCAGCAGCGGAACGCCTCGAGTACGTCCACCAACTGGGCCAGCTTGCGACAGAGGGCAAGTTCACACCCGTTGTTGATCGGTGCTATCCGTTCGAGGAGGTGCGCGCGGCACACCGCTACGTAGACAGCGGTCGCAAGCGGGGTAGCGTAGTCATCCGGAGTCCAAAGGGTCCGGTCTCCAAATTTGCTATTACTTCAGAAGTCCACCACCGACTACTGGCTCCGACAACCGTACGAGTGCGAGAAGACATGTAGCACTTGGAACTCAATTCCAATCCATTGTTGAAATGTGAGACCTGACACCGATCATCCCACGCATCCCACGGGTGCGAGAGGACATGTAGCACTTGGAACTCAATTTCAATCCATTGTTGAAATGTGAGACCTGCCACCGATCTTCCCTCCTTCGCCGCCCCCGGGTTCTTGGTTCTATCGGGGCGACAAGGGTTCTATCGGGGCGAAAAGTATTCTGACGCGCGGGGAGGGGCAGCCCCACGGCCCCTTCCTCGCAAACCCCCGGACATACGGATCACGTAGACGGCGGTTTCTTGAAATATGGATCTCATGCCGCACTGGCCCTTGCCAGCTCGCGCACCCCATTTTGAAGAAACAGCTTAGGTGGCAAGGCCGGCGTCAACGCAGGAGTGAAGTGTGTTCAGCGCTAGTGATAACGGTGTTTGGGATGTCGAATCTCTTTCTTCCGATCAGGGCGAAATAAAATAGCGGGCGCCCGTCGATGGAAATACGATGTCGGTATCGTTCTAAATGATGAATCTCCAACGCATCGCTTAGCATCAGCGCCTTGACCAGGCGTGATAAGGGCGAAGTATCGCGTTCATTCAGGAATGATTCCTTGATGTTGAAGGCAACCCATCCCTTAGGCGCAATCATATCGAACGCGCTCGCAAAGGCTTTCGCTGGAATATCACCAAAACCGAGCGCAGCTACACAAGAAAGACAGTTGGTTTGCCACGATTCGATATCTTTTTTTGTGGCAGGGTCCAAGTCGCAAAAGTCGCACACGTAGTAAGCATCGTAGGCGCCTGGCCTGTCACGTTCGCACGCTAAGTATGCTTCTTGGCTGATGTCTACGCCAATGACGCGGGCAATACCCTCTGTGTGCAGTTGCTCTCCGAACATGCCATTTCCGGCTCCTAGATCGAGCACCCTCAGCTCCGTCATTTCAACGACGTTTTCTTTCAGCACGGTGGCCAATATATCGGCGACTTTTTTGGGCGAACCGCACTTCAGGCGTTGATAAAAAAGCTGCTCGTACAAGCCTGGGCGTTTGTATATATCGCCATACTCGTGGAATCGCAGCTTGACTTCGCGCCCGTTTTCTATGAGGGAGAAAAAGGCTTCATCTTGGCCAAGCTGATGGGGCTCTGTAACTGGGAACCTGATATCGTATTGCTGGCGCTTCATATTTCCTCCATTGAAAAGAACCCAAACGCCGAAATACAATACCATCTACCGGTTGAAAAGCGGCGAGCAGGTGGGGCACTTTACTGAGTATCTGCCGTAATGCTACAGTGACAGCGTCGTCTGAACAGCGGACCGCGTGATTAGTCTGACCCGACCAAGACAGCACATGTTCGTATAGGCCAGTGGCCTTTCGGAACCAGGCGGGGCGCTCCGGTCGAAAGCACGACCTTGAGATGCAAACTACGCACGAACAATTGCAGTTTAAGTAAGCCCAGCCCGAGCTGGTTACATGGTAGGCAATGTAACCGAGAATGATCGTAAGGCCAAATGTTAACCGTAAGGCCACCGCGTTGATTTGGTGAATCGGCTTGGCGGCGCGTGTCAAGCTACTTGTGGCCTCGCTTACGCAGCCGACGGTTGTAGCATTCATCTCGGAACCCTCTTGTTCGAGCCTCGGTCGCTGCGCCGGTGAAGACCAGCCGCGCCAATGAAGCGCGAACAACCGGGCGAGTCCATCGCCTCACAATCAACCGGACCCCTGATAAGGGCTGCGGCGGCCGGTTACGGTGCGCGCTCAGTGTAAAGAGACATGACCGACTTCATCAAATCTGCAGCCTTGCTGCTCGTCCTTCTCAATCCGTTTCTGGTCATCATTTACCTTGTTGACGTGGTCGAGAAACTGGGGCGCAAGGAGTTTGTTCAGGTCATGATCCGTGCTGGATTGATTTCCAGTGGGGTTTTTGGCTGCTTCGCAATTCTTGGCGATGCCATTTTCTCCAGCATCGTGCAGGCAGAGTTCGCATCTTTCCAAATATTTGGAGGGGTAATTTTTCTCATCATCGGCGTCCAGTTCGTCTTCCGAGGTCCAGCCGCGATCGAAATGCTGAGGGGCCGATCAGAACACCTAGCCGGAGCGATTGCCATGCCAGTGCTCATAGGGCCTGGAACAATCAGCGCCAGCGTGATCATCGGTAAGAAACTTGATCCGCTGATCGCCTGTGCCGCTGTACTTGCGGCAGTAACTACATTCGTCGTGGTCATCGTCGCCCTAAAGGCGCTGCATGATGTTGTTCGGCCCCGCTTTGAACCCTTGGTACAGAGGTATGTAGAGATCGTCGGACGAGTTACAGCGCTGTATGTAGGAACGGTGTCCGTTGACATGATTATGCAAGGCGTTCGTACATGGGCAACCAAATTCTGAGGACCCGTCGTACCGGCGTGCCAACCGTGCGTAGGGCCTTGATCTTGAACTACCTCTATTCTTTGGAAATGTCGACTCGTCGCTAGACATCTGTAACGACGGTTCATGATGAAGGCGTGACCTTCGGCATCTTCTCGCGCACGGTCGCTGCATCGTCCACCATGCACCAGCCGCCCAGGAAGGCCAAGGGGTACTTTTTCGTGGTGCTGGAAGACGAAACCGGCGTCGTCAACGCCATCGTGTGCAAAGCAGTGCGCGACAAGCAGCGTGCAGAGTTTCTGCGCTCAAAACCGGTCGCGGTGTACTGCGTGTGGCATCTCGAAGGCGAGATCGTGTCTGCCCGAAGTGGATGTGATCGTGAATACATGTTCTCGTACAACACGCGACCCCAATGATCTTCTGACCCTATCATCTTGCACGCAGGTGTCGGCGTGCTCCGTGCGTATCTCCACCGCACGCAGTGGGCTCGGGCGGCAGAACACGTCATACTGGCAGCATGACAAGCGCGGCGCTGTGCCGCCACAACCGTCCTTAATAAGGAAAAGGCGATGGACCAACTGTTCGACGTGATCAAACCCTGGCTGGTATCTATGGGCCTGCTGGCCGCGCTGATCGCGGCCGGCTTGGTGCTGCACGCCATCCTATACGCGGTGGCGCGCCGGGTGGCCACGCACATCAGGGGCTCATTCGACGAGCTGCTGATCAGCCATACGCGGCGGCCAGCGCGGGTGCTGCTGCCGTTGATGCTGGTGACCTTCACCTGGCCTTCGCTGCAGCTGGCGACCGACACACCGGCCATCGGCCACCGTGTGCTGTCGATCGCCTTCATCGCCGTCGGGGCATGGTTCATCGTCGCGGTGCTGGCGGCGATGGTCGATTGGGTCACGCAGCGCTACCGCGTAGATGTCGATGACAACCTGCGGGCGCGCGAGATCCAAACCAAAGCGCTTGTGCTCAAGCGCATTGCGACGCTGGTGATCATCGTGGTGGGCAGCGCATTGGTTCTGCTTCAAATTCCCGGCATCGAGAACGTCGGCGCCAGCCTTTTGGCATCAGCCGGCCTCGCGGGCATCGTTGTGGGCATCGCGGCCCGGCCGACGGTGGCCAACCTGCTGGCGGGGATACAGCTTGCATTGACACAGCCGATTCGCATCGATGACGTCGTCATCGTGGAAGGCGAATGGGGTCGCATCGAAGAGATCCGCAACACTTTCGTGGTGGTACGCATCTGGGACTTGCGACGCCTGATGGTACCGCTGAGCCACTTTATAGAAAAGCCGTTCGAGAACTGGACACGCGTCACAGCCGACCTGCTGGGCACCGTATTCGTGTACGTGGACTACACAACACCGATCGAAGACGTGCGGCGTGAGTTGAAAACAATTCTGGAAAGTTCGGAGCTGTGGGACGGCAAGGTCTGGAATTTGCAGGTTACCGATACCACCGAACGCACCGTCAAGCTGCGAGCCCTGATGAGCGCGTCCGACGCCTCCACGGCCTGGGACCTGCGCTGCTACGTGCGCGAGCGGCTGATCGAATACCTGCAGCGGCAACACCCGGAGGCATTGCCGCGAGCGCGCGCAGATGTTCTGGCCAAGATGAACCCCGACGCGGCCCAGAAGCTTGGCGGCCAGGCGCTTGCGGCCGAGTAAGGCGCGGCCTGAACGTGTCACCGACTCGCAGCTTTGCCTGGGGCAGCTAAGCAGCCAGGGGCTTTGCGAGTGCGCTCGCCTGCGTGCGCTCGACAAACCTCAACCGCTGTCAGCGCAGTAAACCGCGAACCGGCCATGCCGCCGGTCTTCGAAGTAGCGCACCAAGGTATCGCGTACGGTTTGAAAGGCGATTTCTCCCCAAGGAATGCCCGATTCGGTGAACAACTGGACTTCCATGCTCTCGGGTCCGGGGTCGAATTCGGTGTCTAGCAAACTGGCGCGGTAAAACATGTGCACTTGGCCTGCGCGCACCACGTTCAGCACCGTGTACAAACCTTGCATTTCGATATGCGCGCCTGCTTCTTCAATGGTTTCGCGCACCGCACCCTCCTCTGTCGTTTCACCCAGCTCAAGAAAGCCGGCCGGCAAAGTCCACAACCCGTAGCGCGGCTCGATGTTGCGGCGGCATAGCAGCACCTTCTCGTTCCAAACCGGAACGGTGCCCACCACCGCCACTGGGTTTTCGTAATGCACACTGGCACAGACGGTGCAAGTTGCGCGCTCGCGGTTGTCACCGGCCGGGACTTGGTAACGCACAACCCCGCCGCACGACTTGCAATGCTTGAAACTGCGCGCTTGAACCATGGCGTGCAGTTTACTGGCAGAAAATATCGCTATCGCTTACCGCATGGGCTACCCGATGCACGCTGATTGGTTGTTGCCTGATTGTTTCCGCACCCCTGTCGGCGCCGTGCTGACCACGCGCCTCGGCGGTATCAGCGCGGCACCGTGGGACAGCATGAACCTCAGCGCTGCTGTGGGCGACAACCCCGAAGCAGTAGCGGTCAACCGCCAATTGCTCAGCCGTGAGATCGCCGCCGCGCCGGTGTACTTAAAGCAAGTGCACGGCAACCGGGTCGTGCACGTAACTGCCCGCGACGCGGCACCAGACGCTCTGCTACACGATGCCGATGCCAGCTTGACCACCGAGCGATTGCTGGCCTGCGCAGTGCAAGTGGCCGACTGTCTGCCGGTGCTGTTTGCAGCGCCTGATGGGCGCGCCGTGGCTGCCGCACACGCAGGCTGGCGTGGATTGGCTGCGGGCGTGGTCGAGGCCACGCTCAACGCCGTCTGCGAAGCAGGGGCATGCGAACCGGCGGCAGTGCAGACATGGCTGGGCCCGTGCATAGGCCCGCGCCAGTTCGAGGTCGGTGCAGACGTGTTGCATGCTTTTGGCGTCGAACCGTTGTCAGCCACGGGTACGCCACGCTTCGTACGACGCGACGCCGGTCATTCGGGCAAGTGGCTCGCCAACTTGCCGCAGCTGGCGCGTGAGCGCCTGCGTGCCGCGGGCGTTACCGTCATCAGCGGCGGTGCATGGTGCACGGTCGAAGATGCAATGAGGTTTTTCTCTTTCCGACGTGACGGTGTAACCGGGCGGATGGTGGCGGCTATATGGATCCGCGCTTAGAGATCAGTCAGCGTGCCTAAGCCACCTACAAGGATTTCGTATTCGTTCAGCGGCATGTTATTCGCCCAGATAAGTGGTACGTACCTTGGGGTCGTTGAGCAATGCCTCGGCTGGGCCGCTCATCGTGATCTCGCCCGAGTCCATCACGTAGCCGCGAGCGGCGATCTGTAGCGCTCGGCTCGCGTTTTGCTCGACCAGCAGTATCGTCACGCCTTGGCGGTGGAAGCTTTGAATCACTTCGAAAACTTTGTCGACCATGACGGGCGACAGCCCCATCGATGGTTCGTCCATCAACAGCACCTTGGGGCGCGCCATGAGCGCACGGCCCATGGCGAGCATCTGTTGTTCGCCCCCCGACAGGGTACCGGCCATTTGAGTTTGGCGTTCCTTCAGGCGCGGGAAGAGCGCGAACACCTTGTCGGTGTCGGCTTCTACCTCATCGTCCTCGCGAACGAACGCACCCAT
>JAOTTZ010000523.1 GCA_029864165.1 Burkholderiaceae bacterium | reverse complement strand
GCCCATCCTACACGCAGCGTCGTTGTCTACGCAAACACCAGCGCGGCGGTAAAGGCACGAGCGGATTGGATGGTGACCAGCTCCTGCGCATTGTCCATCGTCAGTCACCTGAAGGAGCAAGGCCAGCCGATTTTGTGGGCGCCCGACCGGCACCTTGGCCGCTACATCGAGCAACAAACCGGCGCAGACATGCTGATGTGGAACGCCGCCTGCATCGTGCACGACGAATTCAAAGGCCTGGAGCTCGAGTTGCTCAAGCGCCAGCACCCGCAGGCGCAAGTGCTCGTTCACCCTGAGTCGCCTGAAAGCGTGGTCGCGCTGGCCGACGTCGTGGGTTCAACGACTACGTTGTTGAAGGCGGTGGTCGAAGGCCGCGCCAGCACTTACATTGTCGCCACCGACAATGGGCTGTTTCACCGCATGCGGCAATTGGCGCCGGGCAAGACGCTGATCGAAGCGCCCACCGCAGGCAACGCTGCCACATGCAAAAGCTGTGCCCACTGCCCGTGGATGGCAATGAACTCTCTGCTCGGGCTGATAACTTGTCTCGAACAAGGCGGGGGCGAGATTTTCGTCGGCGAGCCGACCCGCACCCGAGCGTTGGTCTGCATAGAGCGCATGCTCGACTTTGTCGCCAAGAACCCGAGCGGTGTTGCCCCATCGACCCAAGGCTTCGTGCCGAGCATCGGTGCCGTCTGAGAGCTCATTGCCCAGCCGCACAGGCTACCAATAATCGATCTTGCCGCGCGGCGTTTTCCAATGTTCAGTCGTAACGAAACCCTCGAGGAGGCGCGTGCGCGCAACGTGCAAGACGCGTTGATGGAAGACATCGGCCGAGACGATCTGAGTGGCCGACTCGTGCCCGTCGAAACACGCGTACGAGCCGAGGTTCGCGTGCGCGACGCGGCCGTACTGTGCGGACGCGACTGGTTCAACGCCGTGGTGCAAGCACTAGATCCGCACGCGCTGGTCCGTTGGTGTTGCGAGGAAGGCTCGCGCATGACGGCAAACACCGTTGTCTGCCAGGTCGAGGCACAAGCGCGAGCATTGCTCGCAGCCGAACGCGCTGCGCTCAACTTCCTGCAACTGCTGTCGGCCACAGCCACAACGACACGCCAGTACGTGGACGCCGTCGCTGGTGCCGCACCGAGCAGCGGCAACGGTAAGAGCGGCTGCTTGATCTTCGATACGCGCAAGACGCTACCGGGGCTGCGCCTGGCGCAGAAGTACGCGGTACGAGCCGGAGGTGGCTGTAACCAGCGGCTGGCGCTCTACGACGGTGTTCTGATCAAAGAGAATCACATTGCCGCAGCGGGTAGCGTGACCGCAGCGCTGCGCAACGCGCAGTCACTGGGGGCCAAGGTTGGCATTCAGGTCGAGGTCGAGACGCTGGAACAGTTGCGCGAGGCGCTCGTAGGCGGTGCGCGCAGTGTGTTGCTCGACAATTTTTCGAGCGCCCATCTGCGCCAGGCGGTGGCGCTGAACCAGACGTTCCACGCCGGTCGGGCACAACTTGAAGCCTCGGGTGGCGTCGATCTAGAACGGGTGCGCGAGATCGCCGCCAGCGGCGTAGACCGCATTTCAATCGGCGCCCTGACCAAGAATGTGCAAGCGGTAGACTATTCCATGCGGGTGCTCGAACGGCTGGCGCCCTAGGGCCTGTTAATACTACGCATCGGGCTTGAATGGTGTTAACAGGCCCGAATGAAACGAGTCCAAAAGCAACCTTATCACCCAGCTATTCCAGTTTTGACCAGGGCCGCCGCAACCAGATACTTTGCAACCAACCACAGCGTACGTCTTGCGCGAGGGCGTCTATGAACAGCGACTACGAATCCGTCAACAATTACTATGAGCGCCCAGTATTCGAGGCGATTGCCAATATTGCACCGCGCTTTGCTGACAGCGCGCAGCCAGAGTCGCTGGCCGATGTCGCTTGCGTCGCGCTGAATCGGCTACCGCCGCGCTACATTCGCCACGAGGCGGACATGGCGTTCTACCTGACCGACGTCGAGCGTGCCGACATCGAGCGCGCCGTCGACGAAGCCGTGAGCTACGCCTTCCAGTTTGTGCAGGCGCGCACTGCAATGCGCGCACGCAGTTGACCGCATCACGACAGCCGTATTCTCCGATAACCGATCAATCGAAGGCCAGCCCCAGCAGCGCCGGATCGCCACGGCCTTGGCGCAGCAGCAGCG
>JAOTTZ010000522.1 GCA_029864165.1 Burkholderiaceae bacterium | reverse complement strand
GCTCTAGCCCTGGCGGATAGCTCACCGCTTCCTTGCCCTGGCGGCGGCGCAGATAGGGGTGGACCATGCCGCCCTGGATGGGGCCCGGGCGCACCAGCGCGACTTCGACCACCAGGTCGTAAAAGCAGCGCGGACGTAGCCGCGGCAGCATCGCTATTTGCGCGCGGCTTTCGATCTGGAATACGCCCACGGTGTCGGCCTGGCAAATCATGTCGTAGGTGGCGACGTCTTCTGCGGGTATGTCTTGCAACTGAAAGCCCTGTCCTCGGCGCAGACCTATCAGGTCGAGCGCACGGCGGATCGCGCTGAGCATGCCGAGAGCCAGCACGTCGACCTTCATCAAGCCGAGTGCGTCGATATCGTCTTTGTCCCATTGAATCACCGAGCGCTCGGTCATCGCAGCGTTTTCTATGGGCACGATGCGGCTGAGCTTGCCTTGGGTCAGCACGAAGCCGCCCACGTGCTGGCTCAGGTGGCGCGGAAAGCGCGCGATCTCACTGGTTAACTTGAGCAACTGCTGCATGCCCAGGTCGTCGGGGTCCAGACCCGCTTCGCGTATGCGCTCGGGGTGCACTTGGCGGCCATCCCACCACTGCATGCTCTTGGCCGCGCGGTCTAGCGTCTCCAGGTCGTAGCCCAGGGCTTTGCCCACGTCGCGGATGGCGCTGCGCGCGCGGTACGAGATGACCGTTGCGGTCAGCGCAGCACGCTCGCGCCCGTACTTGCCGTAGAGATACTGGATGACCTCTTCGCGCCGTTGGTGCTCGAAGTCGACGTCGATGTCGGGCGGTTCGTTGCGCTCTTTGCTGATAAAGCGCTCGAACAGCATGCTGGTTCGCTCAGGATCGACTTCGGTTACGCCCAAGCAATAGCACACCGCGCTGTTGGCCGCCGACCCACGCCCCTGGCAGAGGATGTGCTTGGAGCGTGCGAAGCGCACGATGTCGTAAACGGTCAAGAAGTATTTTTCGTAGCCGAGCTCGTTGATCAACTGCAGCTCGTGCTCGATCTGCAACTGCACCTTGGCCGGCAGGCCGCTCGGAAAGCGCGCGCCCGCGCCTTCGTAAGTCAGTCGGCGCAGGTACGAGGCCGGCGTTTCGCCCTGCGGGACAACCTCTTGCGGGTATTCGTAGCGCAGCTCGTCGAGACAGAAGCGGCACCGGTCGGCGACCTTGATCGTTTCGGCGAGCAAGTCCTCGGGATAGATCTGCGCCAGCACCCAGCGGGCGCGCAAGTGCTGCTCCGCGTTGGGCTGCAACGCCAGCCCACACTCGTGCAAGGGCTTGCCGATTCGGATTGCGGTCAGCGTGTCTTGCAGCGGCTTGCGCGATCGCAGATGCATGTGCACGTCGCCAGCGGCCAGCAGTGGCAAGCCGCTCGCAAGGCTCGCGTCGCGCAGTTTGAATAGCCATGCGGCATCGTCGAACATGCGCAGCAGTGCGACGGCGATCCAAGCGCGCCCCGCGAAATGCTGCGCGAACCAATGTGATTGTGCGCACAAGTCTTTGGGCAAGGCGCAGCGGTCAGGAATGTAGAGCAGCAGGCAATCATCCAGCCAAGCTGGCGACAAGTCGTTCCAGGCGAGCTGGTACGTGCCTTTCTCAGACGACATGCGTAGACGACTGATGAACTCGCTGAGGTTGCCGTAGCCGTTGCGGTTGGTGGCCAGCATCACGATTCGAAATGGTGTGACCGCCTGCACCTTGAACTCGGCCCCGATGAGCAATTTCAAATCAACTTCTTTGGCGGCTACATGTGCCCTCACCACGCCGGCCAGAGAGCACTCGTCGGTGACGGCCAAGGCGTGGTAGCCCAAATCTTTGGCCCTGGCGACCAGCTCATCAGCGTGCGAAGCGCCGCGCAAGAACGAGAAGTTGCTCAGGCAGTGCAGTTCGGCGTACGCGGGCAAAACTGATCGCATTTCCGTCACCCAAAAACGCCGTGCAGGTACCACGGGCTGCCGCGATCTTCGCCGACATCGAGCTTGCGGTAAACCCATAGCAGGCCCGCGTGTTCGTTGAACATCACGTAGTAGTCGCGACGCACTAGGCTTGAGTCTGCGCTGGCCGCTGCGGTGCGATGCCACCAGCCTGCTTCCACGCGGTGCGGCCCGCACACCTGAGCCAGCGGCCCTTGGTACAGCGGCCGCTCGCTCTTGAGCGCCAAGCGCAAAGGCTGCGTTAGCAACCACGTTGGCTGCGG
>JAOTTZ010000521.1 GCA_029864165.1 Burkholderiaceae bacterium | reverse complement strand
GACCACGCAAAACGACGGCGCCTCGGTGCATTGGTCAGGAACCTACGGTTTTGGCGATTTGGACAGCGACGGCCACAACGCCTACTTTCATCTGGAAGCTAGCAAGCAAAACGATATCATGCATAACGACCGCGGTGGAATACTCTCCAACCGCGACCTGCGCGTGATCGGAGGGCCCGATCTGCGCGGGGGCATTGTCCAGCCGGGAAACGTGGCCCCGTCGAATTTCGCACAGACGCTGGTCGGAATTGTGGCACCGCTTGACGCCGGGAATGCTCAGGCTGGCCCGTTTCAGTTGCTCCCTGGCTGCGCGGCAGGCAACCTTAATTACAGCGGTGGCTGTACCTGGGACACTCTGCGGTTCAGACAGATTCAGCCCGCAACTCAGAACTTGAACCTCAGTGCGCGATTCACGAACCGCCTGGCTAGCGGTTGGCAGGCCGGGCTTGACATCCAGGGCGCGCAGTCATGGGCAGAGCAGCGGTTTGATCCCACGTACGTACCACAGCCGACACAGACAGACCCCACTACATCGAACGTGGTCCTGCCGGCGAGCCACCCCGATAACCCGTTCGGTCCGGGACAAGGCGCGTTTCTGTATTACACCTTCGGTGACATAGGGGCACGACACAGTACCTACCGTACTGACTTGTTACGCACAGTTGCCACGATTAGCGGCGCGGTCAGCGCGTGGGACTTGGAGGCTGGTGTCGGCTACGCCAGAGCGCTTACCCACATTCGCTACGAGGGTTCGGTGCGCACGAGTGCGCTTGCTTCGTTGCTAGCTAGTGGCAGCTATCGTATTGGCGTCAACGCTGCGCTGAATGATGCCTCGGTGTACGAGGAGCTGGCGCCGACCACCGAGATTACGGCGAGCACTTTGCTGCAATTTGCCGACCTGCGCGGTTCGCGCGAGCTGGTCGCACTGCCTGGCGGCCCGTTGACGCTTGGCCTCGGCGTGGAGACACGCCGTCAAGGCATGGACAACCCTGGCCAGCCGTACGCGCTAGAGGGCGACGTGCTTGGTAACGCAACAGCCTTTGTGCACGGATCTCGGTCTGCGCATTCGCTCTATGGCGAGCTGCAGGCGCCGGTTGCGCGCAGTGTGTCGATTGACCTCGCGTTGCGCCACGAGGAGCATCCGGGGATCGGATCTTCAACAGCACCGAAGGTTGGGATGCATTGGCGTGCGCGGCCCGGTTTTGCGTTGCGCGGAACCCATTCGCGGGGCTTTCGCGTTCCCAGTCTCGTGGAATCGGGCAATTCCGGGTTTAACTTCTATACGAACTTTAATGACCCCGAACGTTGCCCGACGACCAACTTGCCGTCGGACTGCAACGGCATCATCCGCCTTAGCATTACCGGCAACCCGGCGCTTGAGCCGGAAACTTCAAAAAACTGGACGCTGGGTGCGGTGTTTGAGCCGTCCAAAAATACAATGCTTGCAGTCGACTACTATCGAATCGACCGTGAGCATGAGATTGTTGTCGCACCGTTTGCAGGCGCCGAGACTGTTCACGGCGGACCCGATCTTGGCAATCCACAACTGCCCCCGCCCATTGCCGGCTTTAACTTGCCCTTCGTGAACGCCAACTCGACCCTTACTTCGGGGTTCGACCTCGACCTGAGACACCGCCTAACGATTAAAGATGCTGGACAACTAACTGGGAGGCTTTTGTATACCCGCATCTTGGACTACCGACAGGACATTGACGGCGTACGCTACGAATTTGCAGGAACTCACGGACCGACTTCGCTGTCTGGCAATGTAGGAACACCGGCGCACCGCGCGCAGTTGGCGCTGGCTTTGGAGCGAGGCCCATTCGAGGTCGGTACCGAGCTAAACTATGTAAGCGGTGTGAGCGCCACCGACCCAGTGATTGGCGATGCTTGCTTGGCGCTCGAGACCAACCCGGACTGCCGCATCGGGTCATTCACGAGTGTGAACCTGTCCGGAGCTTGGCGCTTCAGTGATGGACTTCAACTCATTGCAAACGTTCAAAACCTGTTTGACCGGGAGCCGCCTCTAGATACCGTCACCTATGGAGGGGTCAACTACAACCCCTCGTTGCATCAGGCAGGCGCGATAGGGCGCGCCTTTTTCATCGGGCTAACCCATCTTTGTCACTTTTCCGAGGATTTCGGCCTTACAGCGGCCGCAAACCCGCATAGATGCTGGGCTCGGCCAAAAAAGTGAAATGTTGT
>JAOTTZ010000520.1 GCA_029864165.1 Burkholderiaceae bacterium | reverse complement strand
CTCGAACTTATTGCCCTGTCCGATCAACATGACCTGGCGCTCGAGCCCGGCGAACTCGCGTAGTTCGCGAGGCAGCAGAATGCGTCCCTGGTTGTCCATTTCTAATTCAGTGGCGTAGCCGAGCATGAGCCGCTGCAGGCGCCGCGCCGTCTTGTTCAAGGCGGGCAGACGTACCAACTTGCGCTCGATTTCCTCCCACTCGGGCAACGGGTAGATCAGCAGGCAATAGTCCCGGTCGACGGTCGCTACCAGGGCGCCGTTCGCGCGCGTTAATATGCGCTCGCGATGGCGGCTGGGCATGGCCAGCCGGCCCTTGGCGTCCAAGGTGACTTTTGAGGGTCCGCGAAACATACGAGACTAAAAAACCCACTTTTCCCCACAATTTTCCACTCGACGGACTATAGGGACTGGCGGGCCTGGCTGTCAACCGATGTCAGGGAAATTTCCCTATGAATGACAGTGGTTTACTGTCGCCAATGCGCGACGCAATGGCGGAATCCGCGGCAGATGGGAGCCGGCCTGTAAGCCGGGTTCTGTCGAGAACAGTCATTCATCTAGGACAACCGTCACCGGCTGCCTCAAGCGACCTACCCGGAAGCTCGTGTGGGCACACTCAACGCTTCCCTATTCGGTCTTGCTCCAGGTGGGGTTTACCTTGCCACTCAGTGTTACCACGAGCGCGGTGCGCTCTTACCGCACCATTTCACCCTTACCGGACGAATCCGGCGGTATCTTTTCTGTTGCACTTGCCGTGGGCTCACGCCCCCCAGGCGTTACCTGGCACCTTGCCCAGCGGAGCCCGGACTTTCCTCCAGGATTTCTCCCAGCGACTGTTCGGCCGGCTCCCGGCTCCAAGCTTATAGAGTCTCGACGTGGCCGCAAGGCCTGTCGTTCACAGGCTAACGCCCGCGGGTCAATGCGTAGACGTCATTGCGGGAGCGCCCACTGATCTTGGCGCACAGCGCCACGGCTCGAGCCGGCGGCAGTTCGGCGACCAGCAGCTCGTAGATGCGGACAATGTCACTATCGTCGGCAGCTGCAGGCGCTGGTGCGCCACCAACGACCACGACGAACTCACCGAGCAGTGGAATTGACTGGCCGATGCCGGCCTTGAGGTCGTTCAGCGTCCCGCGGACGACCTGCTCGTGCACCTTGCTCAGCTCGCGCGCCAGAACCGCTGGCCGCTCGCCGCCGAATACCTGAGCCAGGTCCTCCAAGGTGGCTGCGATACGATGCACCGCCTCGAAAAAGACCAGCGTTTGCGATTCGGACTTCAATTCAGCCAGCCGCGCCCGGCGCCTTTCCGGACGCCGCGGGAGAAACCCTTCAAAACTGAAGCGGTCCGTCGGCAGGCCCGCGACGCTGAGTGCCAGCGTGACCGCGGAGGGCCCCGGGATGCCGACGATCGGTATCCCGGCCTCGGCCACCGCCTGCACCAGCCGCAATCCCGGGTCACTGATCAATGGTGTGCCGGCGTCCGCGACCAAGGCAATGCTTTGGCCCCGACTCAGCTCTGCAAGCAGTCTGCTGATCTGGGAATCCTCGTTGTGCTCGTGGACCGGGATCATCGGCTTCTTCAGTCCCAGATGAGCCAGCAATTTGCCGCAGCGCCGCGTATCCTCTGCCGCGATCAGCGCGACCGCGCCGAGCACTTCGCCCGCCCGTGGACTCAGGTCGGCGAGGTTGCCGATCGGTGTCGCCACAATGTAGAGCGTTCCGGCAGATTCTTCGCTGGCATTTACCACGTGATTTGCTTAGTTTGGTCGACGAAAATGAAGTACCGAAGTTACAGTCTAATCGCCTCCGGCCTGTTGCTGCTCGCCGCCTGCAGCAGCGCGCCCGTGGTTCCACCCATCGATAGCGCGGCGCGCGAGCAGCAGGCGCTCGGCGCGATCGAAAGCGGCGACCTGCTCGCCGCGCGCAGCATTTACCAGGAGCTGGTGCAGCGCACCATCGGTGACGAAAGGAGTCGGTTCCAGATCGCGCTGGCCCAGACTGACATCGAGCTTGGCGACCCCGAGGGCGCACTGGCACTGCTCGCAGCGATCAACCCGCCACTGTCACCCGCGCTCGAGTCAGCTCTGACGGCCGCGCGCGCCAGCGCGCTGTTTGCCCTCGGTCAAACCGTCGAGGCCGTGCGCCTGTTGATCGAGCGTGAAATCTGGCTGGAATCTTCCGGCGAGATTCTCGACAACCAGGCCCGTATCTG
>JAOTTZ010000518.1 GCA_029864165.1 Burkholderiaceae bacterium | reverse complement strand
CGATCTACCGGTGTTGCTCGACATGCCGTCGCCTCACCTGCGCGCCTATCCGCCAGAGACTGTCATCGCCGAGAAGTTTCATGCGATGGTGGCCCTGGGTCGAGCCAACAGCCGCATGAAGGACTACTACGACGTGTGGATGCTCATGAGCACGTTCGATTTCGAACCGGGGCGAATGCGGCGGGCCATCTCGGCGACATTTGCCCGTCGCAACACGGTGATCCCGGAGGTGGTTCCGGACGGACTCAGCGACGCTTTCGCGGCCGATCCTGGGAAGCAGCGGCAGTGGGAAGCCTTTGTGGGGAACCTCGCGGGCCCAGTTCCCGAGTTCCGCCGCGTTGTGCACAAACTGCGGCGCGAACTGATGGGGCTCTTTGTGCCGAACTGATCCTGACCGCGAATCGCGCTCCTTGGCGGTCGGCCGACGCAGCTGCCACACCGACTGGTCGGCATGCCTTCGCGCATGGGCACCCACCGGGCGAGAGAGTCTTGCAGGTGCCCAGCAATTCCGACTCAAACCAGCCCGAGAACCTTCATGGCCGCTGTTTTCGGATCGCCGAAGAAGATCGGATCAACGTGCCCCATGATGTCGGCGCTGACGTCAAGGAAGTTGCGCTGGTTCTCGATCGGGGTCAGCGCGCGCTTCGCGCCGTTGTCCTTCGCTACCTGCAGAGGCTCAGTCAAGTTAGGGCGACGCTGAATAAGTCTCTGCGAGGGCGCGCACCTTGGTTTGGGATGGGCTGCAAGGCGCAAACCGCAGTCATAGCTTGGGCTATGGCGAGGATTTGCAACGCCGCAGACCGCCCAAAACAAGGATGCGCGATCCGCAAGGGACTTTTTCAGCGTTGCCCTAACCTCTGGCTACGCGACCTTGGCGCATCAAGAGGCATACAGCGCGCGCCTCGATCGCCTCCAGCCGTCCCACCGGGCCCATTTTTTCAGCGCTTTTGGCTTTCACGCTGACTTGATCGGCCTGTACAGCCATTGCGCGCGCGATGCGCTGGCGCATGGCCGTGATGTAGGGTGCTATTTTCGGTTCCTGCGCCACGATGGTGCTGTCCACATTGCATATCTCCCAGCCTGCCGTGCGCACGCGCCTAGCCGCCTCGGTCAATAGCGCCAACGAATCGGCATGGTGATACTGAGGGTCGGTATCGGGAAAGTGGTGCCCTATATCACCGAGCGACGATGCGCCAAACAATGCATCGATGACGGCGTGCAGCAACGTGTCGGCGTCGGAATGGCCGCTCAATCCATGACTATGCGGAATCGTTACGCCGCCAAGGATCAGCGGACGGCCGGCGACCAGGGCATGCATGTCCCAGCCCTCACCTATGCGTAACACAGCCTTGCTCATGTCAGTGCCGGTGGGTAACAGTGGCTCAGATGCATCTATCCGGTCTAACTTATGCACCAAGGGAGCAATCATTGCGCGCCAAGTTCTTTTGTGCCAGGGGGTTGATCATTCGGCCGATCCATCAAGTTATCGACGCAGTTTCGACAAAATAAAGCGGCTTTATGAATTGTGCAGCAGCCTGTCTGCGAGCGCGATGTCTGCCGGCCAGGTCGGCTTGAAGTTCTCAAGTTCGCCGGCCACCAGCTTGGGGGCGTGCCCCATCGCTTCCATGGCGCCGGCTTCGTCGGTCACTGCAACGCCGGCATGAGCCAAGGCTTGCCGCAGCATGGTCAGTCGGAACATCTGCGGCGTCTGTGCCACCCACTTGCCGGCTCGATCAAGCGTCGCCTGCACCCGCCCATCACGCTCTTCCTTCAGGGTATCGGACACCGGCATGGCCAATAGACCGCCTACCTCGTCATCCCAGCATGCGTCTATCAGTCGGTCCACCCATGCCGGGCGAATCAGGCAGCGAACGGCGTCGTGCACAAGCACCCAGTCGTTTGCCTGCACACCGCGCAATGCCAATTCGGCCAAGCCGTTGGCGACTGTCTCGGCCCGCGTATTGCCACCACAGCGGGCGAGCCATGCATGTTGCCCCGCGAACTCAGGTGTCAGCGCCTCAAACTGGTCATCATCGGGCGACAGCAAGACCAGCGTGGCCGCAAGACGCGGCACACGGGCAAGCGCTTGCAGTGTGTGCGCCACCATGGCGCGGCCCGCGATGGGTAAGTATTGCTTGGGGACATCCGCACCGGCGCGCGACCCCACGCCAGCGCATGGCACGAGCGCATAACAGCGAGGGCGGGGGGCATGC
>JAOTTZ010000519.1 GCA_029864165.1 Burkholderiaceae bacterium | reverse complement strand
AGTGGCAGCAGCAGGTACAGGCTGTCCATCGCCTCAACGTCCCAATCGCAACGCATTGACAACGACGGCCAGCGAGCTGAGCGCCATGCCGCCGCCGGCTGCCCAAGGTGGCAGCAGGCCGGCCAGCGCCAATGGTACACAGGTCAGGTTGTACAGGACCGCCCACGCAAGGTTCTGACGCACGACACGTATTGTCCGCAAAGCCAGTGCGCGGGTAGCAGGCAGCTCGGCCAGCCGGCTGCCAAGCACTACGAAGTCTGAGCGTTGCTGAGCGAGTGCGCTGCCATGGCTGAGTGCAAACGACACGTTGGCCCGCGCCAGCACCGGCCCGTCGTTCAGGCCATCGCCCACCATCATCACCACGTGACCTTGAGCCTGCGACGCGCTCAACGCGGCGAGCTTGTCTTCGGGCGTCGCAGCTCCTTGCGCTTGTGCGATGCCGAGTAGTCGGGCGATCCGTTGCACGCTTGCTGGCGCATCGCCCGACAAGACCTGCACGGCTACGCCTTGTGCGCGCAAGGCGTGCAGCGCCGAGTTTGCGTCTGGGCGTAATGCCTCATCGAAGTCAAAGTGTATCCACCGCTGCGGCGCAGCATCCAAAGTTGCGCACGCAACCATAGGCCGTCCGGAGGGTTCCACTGGCACGCCGACCCAGCCGGGCGCGCCCAGTCGCCAGCAGCGTCCCGTTTCATCAAATGCCTCTACCCCTTGACCCAGTAGCTCACGCAGCCCCGACCATGGTCGTTGTGCCGAAGGCAATGCTTGCGCCAGCGCTACCGACAGCGGGTGATGCGACTGTGCAGCCAGCGATGCGGCGCGGGCCCGCAGGTCGGCAACATCGGCTTGCGGCGCGTGGCGGGTCTGCGCCAGCACCAGGCGGTCTTGCGTCAGCGTGCCGGTCTTGTCGAAGCAGGCCACATCGGCGCGCGCCAGTGCTTCGAAGGCATCCAGCCGTTGCACCAGGACACCCCGCCGGGCAAGTGCGCCGGCGGCACTCAGCAGTGCCGCCGGCGCCGAGAGCGATAACGCGCAGGGGCAAGTAACGATCAACACCGACACGCCAACCATCAGTGCGCGCGAGGGGTCAAGAAAGCTCCACACGAGGATGGCCAGCGCGGCCAGTATCAACACGCCGCACAAGAACGGGCCGGCGAGCCGGTCTGCCGCGCGCACCATGGTCGGGCGCTCGGTCAAAGCGCGCGCGACCAAGTCGATGATCTGCTGGTAGCGCGTACCCTGACCGACTTGGGAGAGCTTCACCAGTACTGGCGCACCCAGGTTGATGCTGCCACCGACCACCGAGTCACCGGCGCGACGTTCGACCGGGTGCGACTCACCGCTCAGCAAGGCCTCGTCCAACTGCGCATGCCCCTCCAGCAGCACGCCGTCCCCAGGAATTGCTTGACCGGCCGCCACACGCACGCGGTCGCCTGCTCGCAGTCGGGTGGCGGGCACGGTTTGTGCCAAGCCTGCGTCGTCGAGTCTTTCGACGCTGTCGGGTAGTCGGTGCAGCAAAGCGTCCAGTGCCTGGCTGCTGCGTGCGCGGGCGCGCTGTTCCAGCCAACGCGCGGATAACAAGAAAGCGACGAACATCGTCATTGAATCGAGATAAACATGCGGACCGAACGGCCCCTGCGGGTCGAAGGTGGAGCCGGTGCCCGCGATGAAGGTGATGGCGATGCCCAGCGCCACCGGCAGGTCCATACCGATGCGCTGCTGGTGTAGCGCGGCCCAAGCGCTGCTGAAAAACGGCCCAGCGCAAAACAGCATCACCGGCAGTGACAGTACCCAGGCTGACCAATGCAGCAAAGCCAACAAGTCGGGCGCAATCTCACCTGGCCGAGCGAAATAAGTCGGGGCCATGAGCATCATCACCTGCATCATGCAAAAGACCGCGACAAACAAACGCCACAACGCGCGGCGTGCCTCGGCGCGTTGCGCGGCCTGCACGTCTTCGCCTTGTACGGGTAGCGCGTTGTAGCCAGCCCGATGTACAGCGTTAACGATCTGAGACACGCGTGTGCGCTGTGGGTCCCAATGCACACGCAGGCGATGGCTGGCAGCGTTGACCTCCGCAGCTACCACGCCAGGCACTGCCGCCAACGCGGCTTCGATCACCCCCGCGCAGGCGGCGCAGTACATGCCCTGTACGGCAAACACCGAGCGCGCCTGGCCCGAGTCATCAGTCAGTGGGTAGCGGTTACTCTCCCGCA
>JAOTTZ010000517.1 GCA_029864165.1 Burkholderiaceae bacterium | reverse complement strand
CGTGCATGAGCTCAAGCTGTGCACCGGTTTGTTGGGCCAGCATGGCGGCCCGCAACGCCGCGTGTCGCGACGGTGCGGACAGGTCAGTTGCTGCCAGCAGGGTGTGCAAATCGCTCATAAGCTACCTTCCGGCGCGTTGAGGGCATCAGTGATCATCTGGGCGGCGTGGTCAGCGGCATCGAGGAAGGGGTTGATGACCCTCGCAGCGCCAGCCACCCGCAGGGCTTGTCCGTGAGCTTCATCGCCGACGACGCCTGTGATACAGCCTGACACCTTTGTCTCCTTGAGCGCGTGCAACAGAGTTCGGTTGACATCCCAAGTCGGCAGCGTGGTCACTATCCATTCGGCCGTCGCCAATGGTAGCGTTTCCAGAAAGGCCGCGTCTTCGCCGTCTCCAAACCGCACCGAGTATCCGCGACGACGCAGCCGCAGCACTGTTTCGGGATCGAAATCCACGCCCATGGTTGCAACGCCGTTCTGCTTGAGCCGAGAAAGCAAGTGTTCACCATAGCGTCCCAGGCCGAAGATGACAACCCGCGGCAAAGCCTCGGATGGTTTGTGGCGTTCCACAGCGAGTTCACGGTGCGGGATGCGACGCTCAAAGACGCCGAGCCATGGCGCCAGGCGTTCATAAAGCGGCTGGGAATAAAGAATCATGTAAGTGGACAGCGCAATCGTTGCCACGCCCACCAACGTCGTGAGCCCCAGCGCATCGGCGCCCACATGTCCAAGCGAAATGCCCATGGCGACGAAGATGATGGAAAACTCACTGATCTGTGCGACCGTCAGACCCGCCATGAACCCGGTGCGCTTGCGATAGCCCATGTAAGCCATGATGGCCATGACGATGAGTGGGTTGCCGATCAGCACGAACAGTGACAAGACGACCGCGGGCCATATTTCTCCGCCCAGGGTGGAGAAATCCAGCTTTGCGCCGAGGTCGATGAAGAAGAACAGCAGCAAGAAATCGCGGATGCCGGTCAGCCGCGCACCAACAGCATCACGGAAAGGGGTCGAGGCGAGTGAGAAACCGGCCAGGAATGCCCCCGCCTCTTTGGAAAAACCGGCCCACTCGCCCAGCGCCGCAAGTGTCGTTCCCCAGGCAATCGCAAAAATAAGCAATAGCTCTTGTGAACGCGCCATCAGCCGAGTCAGCGGCGGCAGCACGTAACGCATCAAGGCATACAGTACCAGCGTTGCCGCTAGCACGCGCATGCCGATGGACTGCGCCACTATGAACCAGGTCGCTTCACCGTTTCCGCCGGACCGCAGCGCGCTCATTGCCATCATCGCCACCACCACGGCGATATCCTGAACGATCAGGAAGCCCACCGCAATCCGACCATGCAAGGAATCCAGCTCCCGCTTGTCAGAGAGCAGTTTGATGATGATGATGGTGCTGGAGAAAGTCAGCGCCACCGCCACGTAGAGGGCGGTGAGCACGTCGCGGCCCATGGCCAGAATCAAGATGAAGCCGATGGCAATGGTGAAGGCCAGCTGTCCCAGACCCGTTGCGAGTGCCACCGGCCCAATGTGGCGCACATGCGGCAGATCGAGCTTGAGTCCCACCAAGAACAACAGCACCGCCACGCCGACTTGCGCCAGCAGGTCAATTTGATCGTGGGCCTTCACCAACTCAAGCCCTGCCGGACCCACAGTGATGCCCACCACGATGTAGGCGATCAACACCGGCTGGCGCAGCCGCACCGCCAGGGCGCCCACGGCAGCAGCGATAAGCAGTAGCAGAGCGAGTTCGGCGAAAGGTTCAGGCACGCTCAGAGTAGCTTCGTCAATCAGTCACTCGGTTGCGGACGAGCATGGCAACTTCATGGCCGCCTTTCTTCTTCTGCGCCGCTTGGCCATAGCATGCCAACGCCATACGAGGGTGATCAGCCCGTAGGTGAATAGACCCATCAGCACTGCCACGGTGGTCAGTCCTATCAGCAGGGGTTTGCCGCGGGCGGCGATGCGTTGCCAAAGACTGGCATCCGAATCTATTTTCTTCAAGTCGACAATGGCGGTTCCCGCAGGCGGCAGCCGCCGTGGCGTGCTGTCTCCGGTCACCCACGACCCAAACCGGTATGCGAAGTAGTAGATCGGGCCGAAGGTGACTGGGTTGGTAATCAACGTGCTCGCGGCCGCTGCCGGCACGTTGGCGCGCAATACGACAGCAGCAGCCACCGAGAGCGGGATCTGTGCGATCGGAATCAACAACC
>JAOTTZ010000516.1 GCA_029864165.1 Burkholderiaceae bacterium | reverse complement strand
CGCCAGCGGCCAAAGCGTGGCTTAGCCGCCGCGCTTTGGCCGCTTGCCCGGGTTTTTCTTGCTGCGGGTGTGTGCGCCGCGTTCCAGGCTGCGCTTTTGGCCCTTGTGGGTCGTGAGAGTCACGCCTGGGGGTGCAGGTGGCCTGGGGGTCGCCAGGCGGTCCGCTTCGGTTCTGATCTTGTTGCCCATGAAGGACTCCGGTGAAAATTGGGTATGCGCTAATTAGGCCACAAGTGCGTGGTCCGCCAATGCATCGGCCCTGACGGTCAGCGCCAGACAGGACGTCATCATTATTGCGGGCGGCCGTACTTGGCCGTGAAACGGGCCTTGTCGATGAGGTTGGCGTTGATCATAAAACCCACCATCGCCGCACTGGCGTCCGCCGGTAGTTCTATTTTCTCGGTCTTGAGCGCGTGCACGGTAAAGACGTAACGATGCGGCTTGTCGCCCTTGGGCGGGCAGGCGCCCCCGAAACCCCGTGTACCGAAATCGGTACGGCCCTGCACAATGCCTGCCGGCATGGCCCTGCCGTCGGGAGTCCCCGCGCCCTCGCGCAGGTCAGTGACCGACGCGGAGATGTTGTAGACCACCCAGTGCCACCAACCCGAGCCGGTGGGGGCGTCACGGTCGTAGACGGTAACGGCAAAGCTCTTGGTGCCTGGGGGCGCACCTCGCCACTTCAGCGACGGCGAAATGTTTTTGCCGTCGCAGCCGAAGCCGTTGTACACGTGTGCCTCACTGAGGGTCGACCGATGTTTGATGGTGGGGCGTCTATCACGCGGTGGTCCCAACTCAGGCGCAACGCCTCACTGAGGGTCGACCGATGTTTGATGGTGGGGCTGGTAAGCGTGAAGCCAGCCGCTTGGACAAACGTTGCGACAAACAGCAAAACCGTGGCGATGAGTGCGCCCATGATCGATCTCCTTTCTTCCTTTCTATGTGGCGAGCGTGACGCCATGTCCAGATTGGACGCCCGACACTGCGGCCAACCCTCAAGACCCTGTATGCTTCTTTCGGGCCGCGCTCCAATGGCAAGCCGCAACGCAACCGGCAGCCATCACGCTGTCTCAAGAGCCCAGCGAGGCAACACGTTGAAAGCGTAGTCGCGGCGTGCGAGCGAGCTGTCGCGCTGCAAGCGCATGGCTGCGGCCAGCGCGATCATGGCACCGTTGTCGGTGCACAGCGCCAGTTCGGGATAGTGTACGCGCGCGCCCTGCTCCGTACACTTTTCGTTCAAGCGCGCGCGCAGATGCTGATTGGCGCCGACGCCACCGGCTACCACGATGCGCTGCAGGCCGCTGCTGCGCAGTGCGTGCATGCTTTTGTGCACCAAAACATCGACGATGGCGGCCTGGGTGGCGGCGGCCAGGTCGGCCTTGTCTTGCTCGCATGCGTTGCCGCATTTGCGCAGTTGCAGCATCACCGCGGTTTTGAGCCCGGCAAAGGAGAAGTCGAGATTGGCGCTGTGCAGCAGTGGGCGCGGCAAGTCGAACGACTGTGCGTTGCCAAACGCGGCCAGGCGCGCCAACGCCGGCCCGCCGGGGTAACCGAGGCCTAGCATTTTGGCCGTTTTGTCGAACGCTTCGCCGGCAGCGTCGTCGATGGTTTCGCCCAGCAAGCGATAGCGACCGACGTCGTCGACTTGCATCAACTGGGTGTGGCCGCCCGAGACAAGCAACGCGATGTAGGGAAAGCACGGCGGGTCCGGCGACAGAAACGGCGACAGCAAATGGCCCTCTAGGTGATGCACGCCCACGACGGGCCTGTCGAGCGCAGCGGCCAAGGCACAGGCCACGCCAGCCCCGACCAGCAACGCTCCGGCAAGGCCCGGCCCTTTGGTGTAGGCCACGACGTCGATGGCGTTGAGCGAAGTTCCGGTTTGCGTCAGTACCTCCCGTGTGAGCGGCAACACGTGCCGGATATGATCACGCGAGGCCAGCTCGGGCACCACACCGCCGTACGCGCGGTGCATATCGGTCTGACTGTGCAGCGTATGCGCCAACAGCACCGGCACGGCATCTGCGTGCGCATGCACGAGCGCCACGCCGGTCTCGTCGCAGGATGATTCAACACCCAATACGATCATTGGGCGAGTGTATGGGCTGGCGGGGACATGTCGGAATAACGAAACTCCTATCGAGTCCCATCGATCTGGGCCAGACTACATTAAACTGCGGTCGTGTCCAATGAGGCGGCCGTTTCGACCGCTGGGGTAAA
>JAOTTZ010000514.1 GCA_029864165.1 Burkholderiaceae bacterium | reverse complement strand
GGGCGAGTGGGGTCACTGCATCGACACGTTTGAGAAATGCGCGCGCTGTTTTGGCGTTTTCTGCGACCCAATACGACAGCGCTGCGGCTTGCCGAATCACCCCTAGCGGCAGTGAGTCCTGCAAATCGACGGGCAGGTTTTCGCTGCGTACGCCAAAGTCGATCGGCGTTGGTACTAGCAGCAATCTGCCATAGCTGGGGGGCTTGCTCATGGACGCAATGGATCCAAGCCGGCGGCGCGGAGCATCGCGCAGGTGTGTATCAGCGGCAGGCCGACAAGGGCGGTTGGGTCGTCCGATTCGACGCCGTCGAGCAATGCGATGCCCAAACCCTCCACCTTGGCACTGCCGGCGCAGTCGTAGGGCATTTCGGCGCGCAGGTAACGCTCTATCTCAGCGTCGCTGATTTGCCGAACTCGTACGGTTACCGGCACCAGCGCCTGCGACTCGTAGCGCCTGGGCCGGCAAACCACCGCCACGGCGGTGTGAAACACCACGGTCTTGCCGCTCATGGCGCGCAGCTGCGCAACAGCTCGCTCATGGTTACCCGGCTTGCCCAAGGGAGTTCCGTCAAGGTCGGCGACCTGATCGGAGCCTATCACCAGCGCTGCAGGGTATCGCTGAACCACTGCGTGCGCCTTGGCAAGCGCGAGGCGAGCCGCCAGGCTTGCCGGCGCTTCACCCGGCTGACGGCCTTCGTCGATAGCGGGGGCAACTACCTTGAACGGTAGCCGAAGGCGCTCGAGCAGCTCGCGGCGATAAGGAGAGCTCGACGCCAGGATCACGTCAGAATGAAGGGCCACGGCGCGATTGTCGCTTTGTTCCGGGCGCCGCAAGCGCTCATACGCAAACACACCCTACACTGGCGCAATGAAGTCGCGTTCATTCAACCACCGCGCCCTCGACGTGACGGACTTTGCCGCGGTGAGCGGGCGCCTGCAAGGCGGTTGGCCCTTGTCCAGCATGCAACGCTTGGCCGATTTATTCCATGCTGAAGCAATGGTAAGCCCGGCGGACGCGGTCGCGTGGCAGGCTGAGGGTGAAGTCCGCAACCTCGGCGGCATGGGTCTGCAAGCCTGCTTGCGCATGCGCCTGAGCACGCAACTTGCTCTCACGTGCCAGCGTTGCCTGGCGTCGGTGGAGGCACCACTGGTCGTCGACCGTAGGTTTTACTTCGTCGATGGCGAAAGTCTGGCTGAGCGACTCGATGCCGATGGCGAGGAAGACGTCTTGGCGATGACGCACGCGCTCGACTTGCACCGCTTGGCTGAGGACGAATTGCTCTTGGCGCTGCCAATTGTTCCCCGCCATGAGCAATGTTTTAACCCACTGCTGTCAGGCCGCACGCTTGAAGAGGAAACGCCACAAAGCCCTTTCAGCGCATTGGCAGCGCTCAAGCGGCGTACTGCCTAGACCAAGCTTATCGAATGCTAAAATCGCTGCTCAAATTCGAGGCGTGGGAGTCGGTCTGCATCGATGTCTGCTGCGCAACATGTACCGTAATCAGCCCAGCATCGCGTGATGCTCGCCAGTATTTGAACCGCTGGCGAATCGATGGAGTAACCCCATGGCCGTTCAACAAAACAAGAAGTCACCTTCCAAGCGCGGCATGCACCGCTCGCACAACGCGCTGGTTGCTCCGAATACTGCCGTTGAACCAACAACGGGCGAGTCGCATCGGCGCCACCACATCAGTCCCAACGGTTTTTACCGAGGGCGCAAAGTCCTCAAATCCAAGGAAGAAGCCTGATCGTTTCTCAGGGAGCGTGTGTTCAGCATCCGTGCTCACTGTCTAACGGCAATGCTGGGGACGTCTCTCTACCCCAGCCTGAGTGTTTGGGGTGGTAGGTGGGCTATAAGCACCAGCAATGATGAATTTACCAGCGCTCAGCACACCAGGCGTGGTGCGTCTGGCGGTGGATTGCATGGGTGGCGATCATGGTCCCGCAGTTACCCTGCCCGCTTGCCGCGCTTTTTTAGACGCCCACCCCCATGCCGAGCTGGTACTGGTAGGACGCCTTGAGGATCTGACCGCTGTTTCTGCTTGGCAGCGATGTAGAGTTGTCCCCGCGAGCGAAGTGGTGCAGATGCACGATCCTGTTGAAGTGGCACTGCGCCGGAAGAAAGATTCTTCAATGCGGCTGGCAATCAGCCAGCTCCAAGCAGATGCGTCTGGACAGGCCAGCGCCGATGTCTGCGTCTCAGCTGGCAACACAGGGGCCCTGA
>JAOTTZ010000515.1 GCA_029864165.1 Burkholderiaceae bacterium | reverse complement strand
CAACACAGTAGCGGCTTGCGGCGGTAGCAGACGAATCAGACCCAGATCGGGCACCAGCACGCCAGTGATACGAGCCTTGCGCGTGTACTCGCCAAAGAACAAATAGCCGGCCACTACCACCGCCACGCTCACCGCACAGGCGGTGAGCAGGGTCAGCGATAGTGGTCGAATCAACTGTACCCCGCCTAACCACGACTGCTGATGACTCGCAATCACTTCGGGACGATACAGCGGGTGCATAGGGGGTGCGTGCTGCCGGTTTTTATACCCGGTGGGAACACTCTTGGGCTACGACGTGAACCGCCGGACCCAGGGCGTGCGCGTGGTCAACCGACGGGACTTACCATTGCGGATGGGGTGCGACAACGCCACCACCGATGTGGCGTAGCAAGTCCGTCGCGATGAGCTGCGGCGGGCTCGGCCTGGCGGATTTCTTTTCTAGATCGGTGCGGGGCTGTTGTTGCTGTTGCTGGGCTTGCGCGATGAATGACCTGTCGGTTGCTTGCATGCTGGACTCCTGGTAGTTGGCGTGAACATGTGTCCACACACAGGATTCCAACAGGCACGGCCCTTATCCGCAACTGTCAAACCTTACAGGGTCGGCGCGCGCGTAACCCCAAAAACCGCCAGGCGCACGCTACGGCAGTACCCAGCGCTCATCGAATCAAACCCAGGCGAAGCGCCTTCAGGACGGCTTGGTGTTTATCCTTGCAATGCAACTTATGCATCGCGTTAGAAAGGTGCAACACCGCGGTTCGCTCGCTGATCGCCAGCGCTTCGCCGACCTCCCATGCCGTCATACCATCCATGGTCCGGCGCAGACACTCAAGCTCGCGCGGCGTCAGCGCAGGGCGCTCCTGCTGCAACGCAGCGGGTACCATGATGCGCAGCGCGGCGTCTTGCGCGTAAACCGCGAAAAGCTGAAGATCGGCCACGATGCGAGTGATTTCGCTCGGATCCTTAGGCATCGCCTGCTCGCGGTCTACGCCGAGGACAAAGTGCCGCCCCTCGGGCATGTGCAGGGCAAGACATACGCCGTTGCGGTACCCGTATTGAGCCTGTTCCTCCCACAGTTCGCCTAAACCCTGCCTCGTGTAAGTCCCCTGGCTCCAGACGATAGGGACGCTCTGGGCCTTGCAGTGTTGCATCACCGGATCGCGACGTGCGTTCTCTGGGGTGTGCATCGCGTCGCGGTACGCCGCCGGTGCATTGTCGACAGCGAAAAACTCGGGCTCGGCCAAAGGGTGGTCGATGACCGTAATCGCCGTGACGGTGTCAAAGCCTAGTTGCTGAGAGAAACGAACAACCTCGCCCCGGAACTCCTCCCAGTTCCCGCTTTCCAGCACAGTAGTATAGGTCCGTTGCAGCATCAGAATCACCTACGCACCTAGCCCGTATTGCCCGTCGCGCAATTCCGTGCCCGAGGGCACCCTGACAAGTTTGACAGATTGCAAGCAAGTAAACATTTCCGATACTGCGCTGCATGAACCCGTCTGTCAGTGCACACGTTTCGCAAATTCACGCCTGGGTAGTCGTTGCGTGGCCAACCGTATTGTGGCAGGTGCCATGCCAGCCGCGGCAGAATCTACTGCACATGGGTACCTACATCACCTCGTTGGGTAGCGCGGTCACGCCCTGCAGCGGGCAAACGGTGTGGGGCGAGTCCTCAGGAGACTTTGCTGCCGGCTTGGCTTGGGACTGGGTCGAGTTAGCGCAAGGAATTATCGCCATGTCTGACCCGATGAGTGTGGTTACGAACGTGCGTTTGCTCGGCCCATGCGGCGGGGTGCTGACACCGGTAGAAGCCGCGCCACACATGAACGAGGTCGTACATTCTCTGCCCTGGCAAAGCAAGGTACAGCAAATGGTGCACTCTGAAGTGCAACGGGCTTTACAGCAACTGGAGCCTCGGCACTAGGTGCCGTGTTGAAACACCAGCCCGGCATGCTCCCGCATGGCGTGAAATTTGATCTGCGGCCAGTTGCTCTCGATGGCGCGCAGTTCGGGCGCGAACTCCACCAGTATGGTCGGCGCGTCCACCGCGTCAACAGCCACGCGATGCGCATTGGCATCGATGAAGCGTTGCAGTTCTTTAGCGTCGTCGCAGGCCACCCAGCGCGCAAGCTGGAAGCGGCAGGGCGCAATGCGGGCCTTCACCCCGTACTCATGCGCTAACCGGTGCGCGACCACCTCGAATTGCAACTGGCCGACGGCGCCTAATAGC
>JAOTTZ010000513.1 GCA_029864165.1 Burkholderiaceae bacterium | reverse complement strand
GGACCGAAAGATCTGCCATTTACAAATTACAGTAGAGCGGAGTCGGTTGGCATGGTGAAGCCCGAAGCGCTAAGGGCAGGCTTTGCGCAGATTACACGAAGGCGAAAATTGAGAGGGCGAGAAAAGACTGGAAAATACCGGCAACTTTGGCGCTCTATTTTTTGCGTCCGCGTTGGTCGTTGAATTTTGGTCAAGTCCCCCGCGCTCAAGCAGGCGGCCCGAGGGTTGGGCCTAGCGCAATGCGTCGTCTTCCGAGTAGTTGCGCCAGCGGCCCAGCGCCTGGTGCATGAAAGCAAGCTGCTTTTCGAAGCGGCCACAGGCTTTGCAAATGGCCAAGTGCAGCATCAGGGCGGAGCGCTCGACGACCGTCAAGGCACGCTCCTCGCGCTCGCTCAGCAGACGAGTGGCTTCGCGGCAGGATGGGTTGAGAAATTTCACCAAAGAGCCCTCAGTACTTGGGTTGATCGAACCAATTTGTCTGCAAACACTGACGCAACCTCAGGCGAGCACGGTGCAGCATGACACTCAAGTTCGTCGGGGTGATACCGATTTGCTTACAAATTTCTCCGGACTCCAGCTCCATCCACTCGCGCATCAAGAATACGCGACCCAGGCGGTTCGGTAACTGCTCGACACAGGCTTCGAGCGCCTGGAAAAACTGGCGCTCTCCGAGAGCAGCCTCTGGGTCGCCCCAATCCTCGGGTGCGTCGCGAAAGTGCCCGTCAGACGTAAAACACAACGCTTCCAGGTCTATTCGCTCATCTGGATCCGCGGTTGAAACTTCACGCATGTTGCGGCGCAACTGGTCGATCAGCTTATGCTTCAAGATACCGATCAACCAAGTCTTGAGCTTGGAGCCGCCACCGAATGCCTGCGGCTTTTCCATCGCCACTAACAGCGTTTCCGAAACTGCATCTTCGGCCCACGCTTCGTTGCGTGTCTGCACGCGTGCAAAGCGTAACAATTGTGGGCGTAGCGACTCCACTTGACTGGCAAAATCTGTCATGTTTGCAAGCGCTATCCCCCGCGGAAACAGAGTGTACGGTGTGGCTATTGTGGGTCTTGCCAGCGTTAGAATTGCCGCCGTTGAGTGCTTCCACGCTCGGCAAATTTCAATCACAACCCAAGGAGTTTCAAATTATGAATCAACGCCTCATCATTTCATCTGCTCTTTCTTCTGTGCTTGCGCTGGGGTTGCTCAGCAACGCTGGCGCCGAAGACAAAGCAGACAAGGAAAAGTGCTTTGGCATCGCCAAGGCGGGCCAGAATGATTGTGCCAACCTCTCGGGTTCGCATTCTTGCGCCGGCCAGTCGAAGGTCGACATGGGTGCAGACGAGTGGAAGTACGTCGCCAAGGGTACTTGTCTGGAACTGGGCGGCAAGAGCGCCGATGAGGTCAAGGCCGAAATGAAGAAGTAGTAGCCCTGGTCTGACTACACCATGCAGCGTCATAGCAGGTGATCAGACGCTTTCTTAGGCTGACTTGATGCAAGCTGCGGTGTCTGAGATGGTGCAGGTCGGAATCGGTTTGCGCCAGCCACACTATGCAGAGCTGCTCGAGAACAGACCTGAGTTAGGGTTTGTAGAAGTTCACTCAGAGAATTTTTTCGCCGATGGGGGAGCGGCTCTGGCGGTGCTGCGCAGCGTACGCAGTCACTATGACGTCAGTCTGCACGGTGTGGGGTTGGCCCTGGGTTCGGCGACCGGGGTCGATTCGTGGCATCTTGAGCGCTTAGCCCGGCTGGTGCAGCGCATCGAGCCGGTGCGGGTCTCAGACCACGCTTGCTTCGGGCGTGCGGCGGTCGCTGACAACGGCTCGGTCATGCACGCCAACGACTTGCTGCCGCTGGCCTTCACGCCTGCATCACTGGCCATCATGGAGGGCAACGTTACCCAGGTGCAAGAGCGGCTGCGCCGACCCCTATTGGTGGAAAACCTGTCTGCCTACCTGTGGTTCGACGACGCGGATCAACTGAGCGAACCCGCTTTCTTCGCCCAGTTGTGTCAACGCGCTGGCTGTCAAATGCTGCTGGACGTGAACAACCTGATGGTCAACGCGCTCAACGCGCGCGCCACAGACCCGCGTGCGGCTTGCTGCGGCTATATCGATCAACTACCCGCTGGCATCGTCGGCGAAATCCACCTCGCTGGCTACTGCGAGAACACTGACTTCGACATGGTGATCGACGACCATGGAAGTCGTGTGCGCGACGCTGTTTGGAGCGTT
>JAOTTZ010000049.1 GCA_029864165.1 Burkholderiaceae bacterium | reverse complement strand
AGTTACAAGAGTTGCCAATATGCTGCAGATGACGTGATCGCAATGCAGTCTTCGGCAGCAACCCTGTGCCCCTGCAGCGATGCAGGCCGGCGCAAGCCGCTCATCTTCGCTGTCGGTGAGCGCGTTGCTACGTGGCGACGACAAAGCGATGGACGCTAGGCGCAATCCGTAGCCCAAGGTGGTGCCTTGCGCAGGGCCGTCTTATTCGCGGATAGGTTCTCAGTCGTCAGCAGGCAAACAACCGTGCGAAAGCGCTGCTCCTGTTGTTCAATGGCTGCCTTGCTGCGTCGCAGGTCGGCATCGCGCGTCGATGAAACGCTTGCTAATACCTCCACACGGCGGCCCACTTGGTCTGGCATACGGTGTCAAATGCAGGCACGCTGCGGCCTTCGTTGAGGTCTGCGAGAACACGCGCAGCCTCGGGCCGGCGCTGCGGCGGCACCAGTATCTGGCTCGGTTGCCCAATGGCTTTTTCGGCGCTGTAGCCAAACACCGTTTCGGCGGCGCGATTCCAGCTCGTGATGCGGCCCTCTAAAGTCTCGGCGATGATCGCAACGGTCGAACTATCAACGCTAGCGGCCAAGAGCGCTTTCTTGGCAGCATTTTCCCTTTCGCGCTGGCGCCCAAGGCGCACGGCAGCGACCAGAGCGGCCAGCAGTAAGCTGGTCAGCGCGCCGGGCATCAGTACGGTGTTTGGTTGCAGCTGGTTGAGCCCCTGAAGGTAGCGCGCTTGGGCGTGCAAATCGATCCGCCAACGTCTACCGAAAACGTCACGCTCTATGCGCCGAGACAAGACGGCCTGTCTGCTTTCTTGTCTCAGCGCAGATTCAAAGAATGGGTATACGGGACCCGGACCTGAGACGTCCGACAAGACCAGCCGAAAGTCGCCATTGCGCAAGTCGAAATGCGACAACACTTCTCTGATGGCAATCGGCGTATAGGCCCACCCAAAGGTTACAGCCGCGCGCTCGTCGGGCGACTTCGGCCCCGTCCCGGGACGAAAAATGGGCGACAGGATCAAAAACGCACCTTGGTCTTCGCCAGTAGCCTGCACCAGAGAAATGGGGGCGGTGATGGTCGCCATACCGCTGCGCATTGCAGCCAGCGCGGCCTGGCGCCGGTTCTCTTCCGACCCAATGTCAAGACCCGCCGCCGGCAGACCGCTTGGGTGCCATGACCTCGTTGACCCGCCGTCCGCGACAGCCCAAGCCGCGAGTGTCGTCGCAATACGCGCTCAAGAAAGGGCTGCAGATGCCGATATGCACAGAGGCCGGGGAGTTTCTCGCGCGCCTGATCGCGGCTGCCCGTCTTAATCGAGGCCGCCTGTCTTTACTGGTTGAACACCATGAAAAAGAACGCCCCATCGGGAAAATACAACCTGCTGTTGGTCGACGACGACCCAATCGCCATCAGCACGCTGGGCGGCATCTTGCAAGAATTCGGTCAGCTGCGCTTTGCGACATCTGGACTCGAAGCGCTTCGCATCGCACGGCAACTTGTTCCCGACTTGATGTTGCTGGACATTGAAATGAAAGGTATGAATGGCCTCGAGGTCTACGCGGCCATGAAGGAGTCCCCCTTGCTGACCAACGTGCCGGTCATTTTCCTGACCAGCCACGATGACGCCGAGGAAGAGGCCACCTGCCTCGCACTCGGCGCCGCTGACTTCATCAGCAAGCCAGTACGGGCACCGCAGGTGGTGGCCCGTGTACGCATGCACCTGCGCATGAAAAAGATGGCGGACGCGCTGCGCCATGCGGCCTATGTCGACGCGCTGACGGGTATTACCAACCGCCGCCAATTCGACGAAACCATGCAACACGAATGGCAGCGGGCACAGTGGGAGAACGCACCGCTGTCCTTGATCATGGTTGACATCGATGCCTTCAAAAACTTCAACGACAAGTATGGCCACCAAGCCGGCGACCACTGCCTCAGCACAGTAGCGCAGGCTATGCGCAAGGCTTTGCACCGCCCGGCCGACCTACTGGCCCGCTACGGCGGCGAGGAGTTTGTCGTGATGTTACCGAACACGGATGCCAGCGGTGCTGAGGTCATAGCGCTGAACTTTCTGCAAACCGTCGAGCAGCTCGGGCTACCTCATGCAGCCTCACCCGTTGCTGGCACCGTGACCATCTCGGTAGGCGTGACCTCGTACGATCAAAGCTGTCGCGGCTGGGTCGAGTTCTCGCCGGACTCGCGATTTGGCGATTTTCATCGCCCGCTCGTCGCAGATATGCTGGCTGCGGCAGACCAAGCGCTTTACGCGGCCAAGACAAACGGGCGCCGTCAAGTCCGCAGGTTAAGCGTCGACGACCTTGGCCTGGCCGGCAGAGCTTTCGAAGTCAGGCCTGTGGGCGCCGGCATGCTTGCCAGCGTACCGGACCGCATACACCTGGTGCCTGGACCGCACGAAGCCTATGGCCAAGCACAGAATTTCGCTGGTAGATGACAACGCTGGCAATGCCGATCTCGCCAGCGAAGCAGAATCACAATTGAGGGGCCACTCACAGGGCACTGAAGCGCCGACTGTTTTGCAGTATCTGTTCAACCTACTTTCCGCAGTTGGACGCACTGGAGCGTGTCGTGATGTGGTGGGCTGGCAAGGCGCGACGAGGCGCAGGCTCAATGCCTGCAACGAGGAGCAACGCCGCCAGCGCGCCACAGCGCGGCACGATCGAGTTCGTAGCGATGTCACCCAAATGGTGACATGATTCGTGGGCACAAAGATCAGCGATCATCCGGCCTAGCCAGCGCAGGGAAGCGGTCAACTGCGGAAAGTAGGTTCAATGCGCTCGCTGCGTTGCGCGAGCACGCTCAACCTGTGATCGATGCGCACGGCACCCAACCGCCGCTCAAACTCGAAGGGCCCCACCCAGTACCACTCGACACCGAAGCCACCCGTCTCTTGGCCACGCTGCTGGAACAGAGAAACCTGTCGGCAGTGGCGCACTTCAACGAACTCGCCGACGCCTTGCGGTCGACGCTGGGAACGGAGCCGTTCGAACGCATGCAACGGGCGATTGAAGACCTGGACTTTGCACTGGCAGAGCCACCCTCAAGGGACATTGCATTGCGTAAAGGCCGCGCCTAGGAGCCTGTCGGGCTTGGGGTGCGTCGGCTGCAAATCGGTTGCAGCAGTCCATTTTTCACCGGCTTCTTGCCCCATAGGATCCACTATGGGGCTGCGAATCCGGCAAAAACTGTCCGCGCTGAAACCGATTCTCGCTTCGACGCCCCAAGTCCGACAGGCTCCTAGTCACTGGTGTGGCCGCGTTGATTCACTAAAATTTGGCCCACCAACGGGCTTCGATCGGTAACACGGTAAGCGTCTATGCGTGAAAAACACGGCCCAGTGCAGCAGTGTCGAGCCGCCCAATCAGCTTGCCGTCGAACATAGCGCACGCTTTTAAATCCTGCGCAGCGGGCGCGTCCTGTTGCCAAGAATCGACACCGTGGCATTGTTCGGCCCGACCGGCGTGGGCTCAAAGGCCAGGCACGTGGAAGCAGTCCGCTAGAATCTTGGGTTGACCTTAGCCCGGTAGTGCGCTGCCCGCAACGAGGATACCCATGAGCGACAACACCCCACTCGATAGCAGCAAGCGCACCTGGATCATAGCTTCCAGTTGCGCCGGTGTGGTCGGTGGTGGCTTTGCCGCGGTGCCTTTTGTCAGCAGTTTCGAACCCTCGGAGCGCGCACGCGCTGCTGGCGCTCCGGTCGAAGTCGATATCGGTACGCTGAAATCCGGCGAGAAAATGACTGTCGAGTGGCGAGGCAAGCCGGTGTGGATCCTCAGGCGAACACCAGAACAGCTTGCCACGTTGAGCAAGGTGGAGCCGCAGTTGGCAGACCCGAAATCGGAGCGAAACCCTGACCAGCTGACGCCGCCTTACGCTCGCAACCAAGACCGTTCCATCAAGCCTGAAGTCCTTGTCGTCGTAGGTATTTGTTCACACTTGGGTTGCTCACCCATCGACAAGTTCCAACCGGGCGCGCAACCGTCGCTGGCCGACGATTGGCCGGGCGGCTTTCTCTGCCCTTGCCACGGTTCGACTTTCGACCTCGCCGGCCGAGTCTACAAAAACAAGCCTGCGCCCGACAACCTTGAGGTACCGCCACACATGTACTTGTCGGATAACCGGCTGCTCGTCGGTCAAGACAAGCAAGCCTGACGCCTTGCTCAAGGTACTACGAGAACAACGATATGGCTGAGTTCACGCAGGTTTCCGCCGACGCGCCCATCGCCACCAAGTTTATGAACTGGGTGGATAACCGGTTTCCCGCCACCAAGCTCTTCAAAGAGCACATGAGCGAGTACTACGCACCAAAGAACTTCAACTTTTGGTACGTGTTTGGCTCGCTGGCGATGCTGGTGCTGGCGATTCAAATCGTCACCGGTATTTTCCTGACGATGCACTACAAGCCCGACGCGGCGCTGGCTTTCGCTTCGGTCGAGTACATCATGCGCGACGTGCCCTGGGGCTGGCTGATGCGCTACATGCACTCCACCGGCGCGAGTGCTTTCTTCATCGTCGTCTACTTGCACATCTTTCGCGGGCTGCTCTACGGCAGTTACCGCAAACCGCGCGAGTTGGTGTGGATATTGGGCTGCGTCATTTTCCTTTGCATGATGGCCGAAGCGTTTTTCGGCTACCTGTTGCCATGGGGCCAAATGAGCTACTGGGGCGCGCAGGTGATCGTCAACTTGTTCGCCGCCGTGCCGTTCATAGGCGAAGAACTCGCGCTCTTGATCCGCGGCGACTATGTGGTGGGTGACGCCACCCTGAACCGTTTTTTCGCCTTTCACGTCATCGTCGTGCCGTTGGTGCTGCTGGGCGTGGTGGTATTGCACATCATCGCTTTGCACCAAGTGGGGTCGAACAATCCGGACGGTGTAGAGATCAAGGCCAAGAAAGACGCTAAGGGTGTGCCGTTGGACGGCATACCGTTTCACCCTTACTACACGGTACACGACATCTACGCGGTCAGCGTTTTCTTGCTGCTTTTTGCGGCGGTCATCTTCTTCGCGCCTGAGTTCGGTGGCTACTTTCTCGAATACAACAACTTCATTCCGGCCGACTCGATGAAGACACCCGCGCATATCGCCCCGGTGTGGTACTTCACGCCCTACTACTCGATGCTGCGCGCAACCAACGACCAGATGATCAACGTGCTGGCGGTCATGATCGCGCTAGCAGCCGCACTGGGCGTGCTGAAGGGCCGGTTTGGGGTGGGCGGCAAACTGGCCGTGCTGGTCGGCGCGCTGGTTACCGTCGCGCTGCTCAAAACCTTCGACGCCAAGTTCTGGGGCGTTGTCGTGATGGGTGGCGCGGTCATCATCTTGTTCTTTCTGCCTTGGCTGGACCACAGCCCCGTCAAGTCGATCCGGTACCGGCCGAGTTGGCACAGGTATGTGTACGGCGTGTTCGTGTTCTTTTTCCTGGTGCTGGGTTACCTGGGTGCCCAAGCACCTTCGGACATCGGCAACTACGTTTCGCAGGTTGGTACGCTGTTGTACTTCGGTTTCTTCCTGCTGATGCCTTGGTGGAGTTCGCTGGGCAAATTCAAGCCCGTACCCGAACGTGTCAATTTTGCTGCCCATTGAACTGCCTCGCGGCCGCCCAAGCACACCCACGATGAAAAAGTACATCCTCTCTCTGCTGCTGGCCATGGGCTTGGTCGCTGGCGCGTCGGCCAGCGAGGGCGGCATCGTGTGGGACAAGTTTCCGACCGACAAGCTCACCGATATGGCGGCCTTGCAGCACGGCGCCAAGCTCTTCGTCAACTATTGTCTGAACTGCCATTCTGCGTCTTATATGCGCTACAACCGCATGCGCAATCTCGGGCTGACCGAAGCCGAAATCGAGAAAAACTTGATGTTCGCCTCCGACAAGGTGGGCGACACCATGAACGTCACACTCGACCCCACGCAGGCCAAGGCGTGGTTTGGCGGCGTGCCGCCAGACTTGACGCTGATCGCTCGTTCGCGTGCAGCCGTGGGCAAGGGCTCGGGAGCCGACTACCTCTACACCTACCTGCGCAGCTACTATCGTGACGACACCAAAGCGACCGGCTGGAACAACCTGGCGTTTCCCAGCGTCGGTATGCCCCATGTGATGTGGGAGTTGCAGGGACAGCGCGCCGCCAAGTTCTCTGAAGCGCCGGACCCGCACGACCCGACCAAGACGGTGCACCAGTTCGCGGGCTTCGAGCAACTGACACCAGGGTCGATGGACGCGCTGGAGTACGACGACGCGGTGGCCGATTTAGTGGGTTTTTTGCAGTGGATGGGCGAACCGTCCCAGGGCCAGCGCGTGCGCTTGGGTGTCTGGGTGCTGCTGTTCCTGGCGGTCTTTACCATCATTGCGTGGCGGCTGAACGCTGCGTACTGGAAGGACATCAAGTAACTTCGCGGCGGTCCGCATGGCCACCGCACCAGAACCAGTGGCACGCAGCGAGGAGCTTGCGTGCTCATTACCACCTTTCTCTGATGATTTCATGACTTCAAGGAACCCCTGCCCATGATGGTGCTTTACTCCGGAACGACGTGCCCCTATTCGCACCGTTGCCGATTTGTGTTGTTTGAAAAGGGTATGGACTTCGAGATCCGCGACGTTGACCTGTTCGCCATACCCGAAGACATCGCGTTGATGAACCCGTACAACGAAGTGCCCATTTTGGTCGAGCGCGATCTGATCCTGTACGAGTCGCACATCATCAACGAGTACATCGACGAGCGCTTCCCGCACCCGCAATTGATGCCTGGCGACCCTGTGGCGCGTGCCCGTGTGCGCCTGTTCTTGCTCAACTTTGAGAAGGAGTTGTTCGCGCATGTCGACGTGCTCGAATCACGCAGTGGCAAGCCGACTGAAAAGCAAATGGAAAGGGCTCGCTCGCAAATATGCGAGCGCCTGTCCCAACTAGCGCCAATCTTCCTGAAGAACAAGTACATGCTTGGTGACGACTTCTCGATGCTGGATGTGGCGATCGCACCGTTGCTGTGGCGGCTTGAGTACTACGGCATTGAACTATCGAAAAATGCCTTGCCGCTGCTGAAGTACGCTGAGCGCATTTTTTCCAGACCGGCGTATATCGAAGCGCTGACGCCGTCTGAAAAGGTGATGCGCAAGTAGTGCCACGCTGACATGAACTTGCCTGTTGCACCGTCCGGCACCGGCACATCGACCCGGCCGTACCTCATACGCGCGCTGCATGAATGGTGCTCCGAGAATGGCTACACGCCGTATATCGCAGTGTTTGTCGACCCCAGCGTGCGCGTACCGGCCGAGTATGTCAAGAACAACGAAATTGTTCTCAACGTCGGTTACGAGGCGACGAACCAGCTACAGCTCGGCAACGAATTCATAGAGTTCAAAGCTCGCTTCGGCGGCACCGGGCGCGAAATCGTCGTACCCGTCAGCCATGTGATTGCCATCTACGCCCGGGAGAACGGGCAAGGAATGGCCTTCCCCGCGCCGACCGACATGACCGAGTCGCCCGTCAATTTGGTCGTCCCTGGTACAACCAAGCCAAGCGCAACTGAAAGCCGTTCGCATAAGACGCCCAGCAAGCGCCCAACCGCTAAGCCGGCGAAGTCACCCCATGTGTCAGCCGAAGCTACACCCAGTCAACCTTCGGATCCGCCCGAGTCGCCTTCGCCAGGACGCCCTTCGCTCAAACGCGTCAAGTAACGTGGCGGCGGCCCGTGTATAGATAGAAGGGCCTGACCCATGCCCGTCAATTTGTCGGCGCCGAATCCGCAAGACCTGTACCCCGTATCTGGCGTCAAGCTGGGTGTTGCTTGCGCTGGTGTGCGCAAGGCCAACCGCAGTGACTTGACGGTGATAACGCTGCCCGCAGGCGCGCAGGTGGCAGGGGTATTCACACGCAACCGCTTCTGCGCAGCGCCGGTGCAGCTTTGCCGCAAGCATTTGGCGGCGCCGCCCGGCATACGCGCACTGGTCATCAACACCGGCAACGCCAACGCGGGCACGGGCGAAGACGGTATGGCGCGGGCGTATTCGATCTGCGTGGCGCTGGCGGAGCGACTGAAGCTAGGGCCTGAGCAAGTGTTGCCGTTTTCCACCGGTGTGATCATGGAGCCCTTGCCATCCGAACGCATCGTCGCTGGATTGCCCGCCGCACTGGCCGACTTGGCCGAGGACCGCTGGCTGCATGCGGCCGAGGCGATCATGACCACCGACACGATGCCGAAAGCCACGTCGCGTCAGCTACAGATCGGCGGCAAGGCAGTGACCGTCACCGGCATCGCCAAGGGCGCCGGAATGATTCGGCCGGACATGGCCACCATGCTCGGTTTTGTGGCCACCGATGCGGTGGTCGTGCCCGAACTGCTGCAAACGCTGGCCAAGCATGCCGCGGACCAATCGTTTAACGGCATTACGGTAGACGGCGACACATCCACCAACGATTCTTTTGTGCTCATGGCCAGCGGCCAGGCCGGCCATGAACCGATCTCACAACTCCAAACCGGCGACGGTGCGTTGTTGCGCGAGACCGTGACTGCCGTGTCTGAGCAGCTGGCGCAAGCCATAGTGCGCGATGGTGAAGGCGCCACCAAGTTCATCACCGTCCGGGTCGAAGGCGGGCGCAACGTCGCTGAGTGTCGGCTGGTTGCGTATGCGATTGCGCATTCACCGCTGGTCAAGACGGCGTTCTTTGCCAACGACCCCAACCTTGGTCGCATTCTTGCCGCGGTGGGCTACGCCGGCATTGCCGACCTAGATCCAACGCTGATCGAC
>JAOTTZ010000512.1 GCA_029864165.1 Burkholderiaceae bacterium | reverse complement strand
CCTTCGACCTTCAATAAGCGCGGCTGGAACGCGCCGACACCGCCGGCGACGAAAATCGTCTTGGTCAGAAAGCGCGTGTCTTTCGACGTTTCGACGACGAAGCGGCCATCGACCTGCGCCTCGACCACGTTGACTTCCTGCCCCAGATGAAAGGTGGCGCCAAACGGCTCGATTTGTTTGAGCAAACTGTCGGTAAGGCCCTGGCCCGTGCACATGGGCACAGCGGGAATGTCGTAGATCGGCTTGTCAGGGTAAAGCTCTACGCATTGGCCACCGGGGTAGGCCAGCGAGTCGACGACATGCGCTTTGATCTCCAGCAGCCCAAGCTCGAAGACCTGGAACAGACCCACCGGGCCCGCGCCGACGATGAGGGCGTCGGTCTCGATCAACGGGCCGCGGTCGTGCAGCCGCGCTGTTTTGGCAATCTCAAGATTGGGTTTGGGTTCCATGGTGAAGGCGGGTGCCCTGATCAATACGGTGCAATATGGCGCAATACGGCAGTTACTTGATCAACTCGGGCAGCTTGCCGGTGCGGTCTTTCCAATCGTCTGCGTCGGGCAGCCCGCCTTTGGTCTTGGTGATGCTGGGCCATTTGCGGGCCAGCTCGGCGTTGAGCGGAATCATGTGCTGCTGATCACCCGGCACATCTTCTTCGGGGACGATGGCGTTGACAGGGCACTCCGGAATGCAGACCGCGCAATCGATGCACTCGTCCGGGTCTATGGTGAGGAAGTTCGGACCCTCGCGGAAGCAGTCCACCGGGCACACATCAACACAGTCGGTGTACTTGCAGCGGATGCACGATTCGAGAACAACGTGGGTCATGACAGTGGTATTTCGGGTGTGTAGTTGTGAAAGAAATTTTATGACTTGAGCGTTTCCATTGGGGATGCAAGGTTATCGGTGGTATGCGACTGCGCGTGCGTGGTGAGCGCGCATGCGCCCGCACCCACCGTCACCACCGTTGGCCTGCCCGCGTGCAACATGCTAGCTTGCGCAAGAGTGAGCAGCGTGTGGTCGCTGTACCGCATGTCGCTGCAACCGGCGCGCGAGACGACGCTGGCAGGCGTGTCGTTGCTCCACCCGGCTGAACGCAATCGGCGCGATAGCGCGCCGAGCTGCTTGCCAGCCATGTAGAAAACTTCGGTGTCGGCGTGCCGCAAAGCCGGCAGCGCGCCGTTGCGCGTGACCGCTGTGGTCAGGCTCACGCTTCGGCCGGCTGGTCCCAGCGTGCCGCGGCGCGTCAGCGGACGCTGCGTGTCGGCTGCTGCAGCGATGGCCGCCGTCACACCGGGCACCACCTCGCAAGCGATTCCGGCGCGCGTCAAGGCGTCGAGCTCTTCTTCCAGGCGGCCGAAAACACTGGGGTCGCCGCCTTTCAATCGCACCACCACATCGACCTCAAGCGCGTGCTTGACCATCAGCGCGTTGATGGTGGTTTGCGCGGTGCTGTCACAAAAACCGCGCTTGCCGACATGCAACCAGCGCGCCTTGGGCGCCAGCTTGCGCAAGGCCGGGTCGGTGAGGGCGTCGTACAGCACGACATCGGCTTGCGCCAGGCGTGCGGCGCCGCGCAAGGTGATCAAGTCAGCTGCGCCAGGCCCGGCTCCGATGAAGACAACATGTCCCATGGGTTTGCTCTGCTCAAGCAGCCTGCTTGACCAGCAGCGCACCACTGGTGCGGTTGCTGGTGGGATCGACAATGATCAGCGAGCCGCCGACGCGGTTGATGTCGTAGGGCTCAACGGGTAGCGCTTGTTGCGTCTGCATCTGCACATGACCGATGTCGTTGACGGCCAATTCGTGCGCATTGGTGGGCGCGAGGGTATGGATATCAAGCCGGCTCTCGATGCGGGTGATGCGCGCTTGCACCCAACGGTTGCCATGGCGCACCCAGTATTTGCGGCCTACCTGCGCGGGTTCGGTGTCTAACCAGGCCAGCGTGGCAGAAAACGTTTGTGTCTCGGCTACCGTTTGTGGCGTCGCGATCCAGTCACCGCGCGAGACGTCGAGCTGGCGGTCGAGCACGATGCCGGCCGATTGACCGGCTTCGGCAAAGGGCACTGCGTCACCGGCGCGGCGCACCTGTGCCACCACGGCTTGTTGACCGCCGGGAAACAGCTCTACCTTGTCGCCGGCTTGCACGCGGCCATGGGCAATGCGACCCCACAACGTGCGCGGCCGGTGACCCGCGCCGTCGCTTTCATCGGCCGCACTGTCGCGCGCGAC
>JAOTTZ010000510.1 GCA_029864165.1 Burkholderiaceae bacterium | reverse complement strand
GAACGCTTTCAGAAGCTGCTGCACAAGCTCGGTCTCAAGCAGCCGCCCAACCGCACCGCCCGCACCGAAGACGAGGCCAAGGTGCTCGCCGCCGAAATCGGCTACCCGCTGGTGGTACGACCCAGCTACGTGCTCGGCGGCCGGGCGATGGAGATCGTACACGGCGAAAAGGACCTCGATCGCTACATGCGCGAGGCAGCGCGGGTGTCGATGAAATCTCCGGTGTTGCTCGACCGCTTTCTCGACGATGCGATCGAGGTCGATGTGGATTGCATCTGCGACGGCGAGCAGGTGATGATTGGCGGCATCATGGAGCACGTGGAGCAAGCGGGCATTCACTCCGGCGACTCGGCGTGCTCGTTGCCCCCCTATTCGCTGCCCAGAGCCTTGCAGCAAGAACTGCGCCGCCAAGTCACGCTGATGGCCAAAGCGTTGAACACGGTGGGACTGATGAACACGCAATTTGCCATCCAGGGCAACGTCGGCGGTGACGGTGCGCAGGCCTCGGTTTTTGTGCTCGAAGTCAACCCGCGCGCGTCGCGAACGGTGCCTTTTGTTTCCAAGGCAACCGGTCAGCCGCTGGCCAAGATCGCTGCGCGCTGCATGGCTGGGCGTAAGCTTGCCGACCAGGCCGGCGTGCGCGACGAAATCATCCCGCCTTATTTTTCGGTCAAGGAAGCTGTGTTTCCTTTCGGCAAGTTCCCCGGCGTAGACCCCATCCTCGGGCCGGAGATGCGCTCAACCGGAGAAGTGATGGGCACAGGGCGCACCTTTGGCGAAGCCATGCTCAAGAGCCAGCTCGGCGCCGGCTCGCGATTACCGTCTGGGGGCGTCGTCTGCATCACGGTAAAAGACCGCGATAAAGCGCGCGCGGTGGCCGTGGCCCGTCAGCTGCATGCGCTGGGCTTCCAGATCGTCGCCACCAAAGGCACGGCGGCGGTGATTGCCGCCGGCGGTGTACCGGTGCGGGCGGTGAACAAGGTCAAGGACGGACGCCCGCACATCGTCGACATGGTCAAGGCGGGCGAGATCCAACTCGTCTTTACTACCGTGGACGAAACGCGAGCGGCAATTGCCGATTCGCGCCACATTCGCCAAGCCGCGCTGGCCAACCGCGTGACTTACTACACCAGCATGGCGGGTTGCGAAGCGGCGGTCGAAGGCATGAGCTATCTGGAGGAGATGGCCGTGGCGTCCCTGCAAACCTTGCATCAACAATTGCACTAAACTCTAGGCTAGTACTCACAACCGCCGCCGGTGTTCCCGTCAGGGAACGTGGCGGCGGTTTCCTTTGGCGGTTTCCTTTTCCCTGGACAGATTTCACCATGGTGACCATCCCCCTCACCCAGCGCGGCGCCGAAATGCTCAAGCAAGAGCTGCACCGCTTGAAAACCGTGGAACGACACGCTGTGATCACCGCGATCGCAGAAGCTCGCTCGCACGGCGACCTGTCGGAAAACGCAGAGTACGAAGCTGCCAAGGACAAGCAGGGTTTCATCGAAGGCCGCATCTCGGAAATCGAAGGCAAGCTCGCTGCAGCGCAGATCATTGACCCTGCCACCTTGAGTGCCGACGGGCGGGTGGTATTCGGCGCCACGGTGGACTTGGAAGAAGAAGCAAAAGGCACTGTGGTCACGTACCAGATCGTCGGCGATGACGAAGCCGACCTGAAGCAAGGCTTGATTTCGATCAGCTCACCGGTCGCGCGCGCGATGATCGGCAAAGAGGCGGGTGACGTGGCTGATGTGCAAGCACCCGGTGGGGTCAAGCGTTACGAAATCGTCGAGGTGCGCTACGTCTGAGCTGACAGTTTGCGCGACTTCTTCGTCGTGGTCAGCCGCTTCTTGGCGCGTTTGAGCGTACCCCCAGCGGCGATCCGCTGATTGCCCAGCACATGGATTTTCTTGACCTGCGGCCGGTGGTTACCGCTCCTTGAGAACTTGAGCACCTTGACCACCTTCGGCCCGGCACCGCGGTCTTGGCGTTCGGGCTTGACTTTCTCCGGCACGGGTCGCCACAGTACCAGCAGCTTTCCGATATGCTGGATGGGCGCCGCGCCAAGGGACTCGGCGAGTTTGACCAGCATGATTTCGCGCTCAGCCCTATTGTCGGAAAACATCCGCACTTTGATCAAGCCGTGCGCATCGAGGGCTAAGCCGATTTCCTTGGCGACCGCTGGCGTGAGGCCATCGTTGCCGATCATCACCACCGGATCGAGGTGATGCGCTTGGGC
>JAOTTZ010000511.1 GCA_029864165.1 Burkholderiaceae bacterium | reverse complement strand
CCCGGAACCGGGCGCACGACTCGAGCGCAGCCTGCGTGATCTGGCTGGTTGGTGGCCGCCGGGGCGCGAGTCGCTTAGCGCCGTGACCGGCTTGGCGAGGCGCATTGCACAGCAGCGCGACGGGCTGCGTGATTTGATTGACGCGGACATCGCGCAGCACTTTTTGCGCGCGCTCGACACTTGGTCGGCCGTGGTCGGAACGGCCGGGCGTCGCAAGGCCCTCGACGATGCCGCTCTAGTCACTGCGCTGGCCTGTATCGGCGAGGCCTGTACGCGGCGGCTAGGCTTGCAGCCGCACCCAGTGCAGTACGCTGGCGCGCGCGCCTTGCTTGCGGGTTGCCTTGCCGAGATGGCCACCGGCGAAGGCAAAACCCTGGTCGCGGCGATGGCGGCTACCGTTGCCGCCGGCAGCGGCGCGCGCGTGCACGTGATCAGCACCAACGACTATTTGGCGCGGCGCGACTGCGAAGAAATGTCGCCGCTGTTCGAGTTTTTCGGCCTAGATGGCGGATGTGTGCAAGCTGGCATGGAAGCCGCTGAGCGTGCCGCCGCCTATGCGCATCCGATCTGTTACGTCAGTGGCAAGGAGGTCGTGTTCGATTACCTGAAAGACCGTCTGGCCGGGCATGGGTTGCTACCGGCCAAAGTCTCACAGTTGCGCGACATGAGCGCGATCGCGGGGTCGCAGTCGGCGCCGCCGCTCATACCGGCGCTGCATTTTGCGATTGTGGACGAGGCCGACAGTGTGCTGATCGACGAAGCACGCACGCCGATGATCCTGTCGCGCGACGCGCCCGGTGTGCACGAGCCTGCCTTGCTGGCATGGGCGGTAGCCAACGCCTCACGGCTGGAGCTTGGACGCCACTTTCGCATCGGTGCCGGGCGCACCATCGACTTGCTGCCGCGGGCCTTGGAAGCCTGCGATCCTTTGCCCGAGGGTGTGCGTGCGGTTTGGCATGCGCGCAGTTGGCGCGAACTGCTTGTGCGCCAGGCGTTGACCGCTGTGCACATGTTTTTGCGAGACCAACATTACATCGTGGTGGATGGCAAGGTACAGATCGTTGATGAGTCCACTGGCCGTGTAATGCCGGACCGGTCGTGGGAGCAGGGCCTGCACCAACTTATCGAAGCGAAGGAAGGACTGGCGCTCACGGCTGGCCGAGAGACGCTGGCGCGCATGACATTCCAACGATTCTTTCGCCGCTACTTTCTGCTTGCGGGCCTGACGGGGACCGCGGCGGAAGCCTCACGCGAACTGTGGGCGGTGTATCGGTTGCGCGTGCACCGGATTCCGCCTGACCGGCCTTTGTGCCGCCGCCGTCTGCCCGACCGCTGCCTGCCGACACAGGCCAGCAAGTGGCACGTTGTTGCTGAAGCAGCCATTAGCGCTGCAGCGCGCGGGCAACCGGTATTGGTGGGCACGCGAAGCGTCGAGGCTTCAGAGCAAGTAGCCGCGGAATTGACGCGGCGTGGCGCAACGCATGTCGTGCTCAACGCCCGCCAGGACGCGGAAGAAGCTGCGATCGTAGCTGCAGCGGGTGTGTCAGGCCGAATCACTGTGGCCACCAACATGGCGGGCCGTGGCACCGATATCAAGCTTGACGCCGCGGCACTAGCTGCTGGTGGGTTGCATGTGTTGATGACAGAATTTCACGAGTCGCGGCGCGTGGACCGCCAGCTCTTGGGGCGCTGCGCGCGCCAAGGCGAAGCGGGCTCGGCACAGGCCATCGTATCGGCTGAGGATCAACTTTTTGGTGGGCTGCCCAGAATTTTCAAGCGCTGCATGAATCTGGCTACTCCGTTTGCGCTGCGCTGTGCGCGCCTGGGCACGCAGCGAATTGCGGAAGGCCGCTCGTACCGCATGCGCAAGCAGACACTGCGCCAGGATTTGGAACTAAGTCGCATCATTGGTTTTGCAGGGCGAGTTATGTGAAGCGGCCCTTCCCGTGCCCGAGGATCGCGGGCTGGGTTTCCTTCACGCTGCGCGTGAACGACGCCCGCTTGGGCGTTCTGGCCGGTGCTTCGCGCACGCCGCTGCGCTTTGTTTGCTGCGCGCCAGCCAGATCGTCACCCCGGTCACCCGACACGCCCGGTGCCGGGCCGCCGAATTCAGTTGATGTGATCAGCCCGGCTCGACCGCCGCGCCAGTCGCTGCGCTTATGGCACGTCGCCCGCGGTGACGCCAGACCTCAACGTGGTGCGGGCTGCTTCGCCGCAGCCGCTGCGCCAGCAG
>JAOTTZ010000048.1 GCA_029864165.1 Burkholderiaceae bacterium | reverse complement strand
CCCACCAAGACCTCGATGCCAACGTTTTGCCGAACTCCGGCTACGACTTCGTCTCAACCGTCGAGTACGCCAAAGACGGCGATGGCCGCGACGGCGACCCCAGCGATGAAGGCGATGGCGTGACGAGGGCCGACATAACCAACAACCCGGCGCTGTTCAGTCTGTGCAAAGAGGAAAACAGCTCATGGCATGGCACCAGCACTGCCGGTATCGTTGCGGCCGTTACCGACAACGGCAAGAACATTGCCGCGGCGAGCTGGAACGGCCGAGTGCTACCGGTGCGCGTGGCCGGTAAGTGTGGCGCCGAAGTCGCCGACATCATAGCCGGCATGCGCTGGGCGGCAGGGCTGCATGTTGACGGTGTCCCGGACAACCCCCCTGCCCACTGGGCCAGGGTGGTCAATATCAGTTTCGGCGGCGGCGCCCCTTGCAACAAGGCTTACCAGGATGCGATCGACGAGCTGTCGGCCAGAGGCGTGGTAGTTGTTGCGGCGGCGGGCAACGAACACGTGGCGCCTACGCGCCCGGCCAACTGCAATGGGGTGCTGGGGGTGACTGCGCTCAACCGCGACGGCTTCAAGGCCACTTACTCCAACTTTGGTGCCAAGGTCGCCATCGCTACGGTTGGCGGCGACCCGACAGCTGTGAATGTGAGAAAGGGTGATGGTATCTGGGGTCCATTTCTCGGTGATTCGGGCATAACAACGATCGGCAACAGTGGTGTTCAAGACCCTGGTAATGCTGTGGAGCGTCAACGTTTCGGCACCAGCTTTTCAGCGCCTATCGTTGCGGGGGTGGTGAGCCTGATGTTCAGCGCCAACCCGAACCTGACCACCGCACAGGTCATCACCGGTTTACGCGTGACGGCACGCCCGCACGTCACGTCGCCCGAGATAGGGCTGTGCTCGAATGCCAACCCAGGCCGCTGCATTTGTACCACCAGCACTTGCGGCGCCGGCATCCTCGATGCCGCCGAAGCCGTGCGCTACGCTGAAGACTTGCGGGACGGTGTGGTCTTCATGCCGGTGAACTGGCCGACCGTAGTGATCGACAACGGGGATGTGGATGCCGCTGTGGCGCTGGGGCAAGACCTGCCGGCCAACGTCATCCCACGCACTTCTTCCGGCGGCGGCGCGCTGGATCTGCGCTGGTTGCTTGCGCTCGCGCTGTCCGTGGGTGGGGTGGCGTGGGTTGGGCGTCAGCGTGTGTGAACTCGCAATGCTCAGCGGCGATCGATAGCGCGTTCGCAAGGCACAAAGCCATCACCCAGAACATTCTTTGCCACGGCCGTCAGTTGCTCGGCCAATGCCGTGTCAGCGTGTTCAACGCGCAGTGCGTACATGGTGGCCGGTTGCGCTAACTCAATCACCTTCGCGGTTCTTACGCCTCGCGTGGCCAGCTTGGTCAGCGCAGCATCGGCGGTGCCGCGACTGTAATAGCTGCCCAGGGATAAGCCCGGCACGAGCCGGGACGGTTCCTTCAACAACTCGAAAGGGATCTTGCTGCGCCACAAAGCATCGGCTTTCTTCAGCATCACTTCTCGATCGGAATATCTGCCCATGTAAATGATCCAGCGGCTCGATACTTCGATAGGGCGGCGTACCCACGCATCGGCGCTGCGGTCAGCTCGCAGTGCCTTTTCGGCCGCATCCGCCCCGGCTGGTGTGAAAGGTCCTGCCTCCAGGCAGGTGCCAGCATCCGCGGGCGCTGAAGTCGCAGCGGCACCCTCAGCAGCCTCGATGTCAGTGGCGGCCGAAATGGCTGTGGCCGCTGGCGCCGTGGTCGCAAACATCGCCGCCGACGAGGCCGGCAATATACGCAAGCTCTCGGGACGCACTTGGCGCGCTAAGCGCTCGGGCTCGCGGTCGCCCATGGCGCGTACGCCGACCACGTTGTCCAGCCAGCCCTGCGTCCAGGCGAAAAAGACCATGTTGGCCAATACCAGCAGCAGTACCAGCGCGCGCAGCTTCATCGCAGCATCGCGGCTGTCGCATCAGGCACGGTGTCCAAGCGAACGCTGACATCGCCACTGTTGATCGCATGCAATCCGTCGGTTGTTTCCACCAGCAGCGTACCTGGGGCAGTAACGCCGCGGGCTATGCCGTGAGGCACACCGGCCTGGGTGGTGGTCACTTTCTGATCGAGCAACACGTCGCGCGCAGCGTAGTCCGGGGCAAAGGCCGAGAAACCGTCGCGCTCGAAGGATTGCAGCGCCTGCAACACCGGCAAGGCGATGCGCCCCAGTACTGCTGGCCCGTTGGCATCGGGATCCAGCTCTTGCAAGCAAGCCACGCCTTGACGCAATTCTGCGGTCATGCGGCCCGGCAGTGGCGTCACATTGAGCCCGATGCCCACGACAGCAAAGCGTTGGCCACCCACCGCCAATGTCTCGATCAGAACGCCACCGAGTTTGCGGCCACCGACAGACCCATGGCTCGTTAGAGTGGAACGCCAGTCGGAATGGACCAACCACAGGTCGTTGGGCCATTTCAACCCTATCGTGAGCTTTGAGGCCGAGGGGCTGGGCTGCAATGCCTGGGCCAGCGCCACGCCGACCGCCAGTGACAGCCCCGACCCATGAGCCGACGCCAGCGGTAGTGCGAGGGAAAAAGTCAACGACGCCCCGGGAGACGAACGCCAGACGCGTCCCATTCTTCCGCGCCCGCTGGTTTGATGCTCTGCGATCAGCAGGCGAGGAGTGGAGTCGACCAGACGACGGCCCGATGGGCGAGCGTCCTGACCAGAGTCAATATTGCGCCCCGGGGCGGTGGAGCGAAGGCGCTCCAGCAACTCTGTGTTTGTCGAACCGCAGCGGGCTACTACCTCCACCGTCAAGCCCGGCAATAGCGGCTCGAGTTGCGCCCAAAGCGCGCCGGCGCCCCAGTGGAGCTGATGCAAACGCGAGACTTTCAGCACGTCGAACACCTGGCGTTGCGCGCGGCGCTAGCGCTTGGGCGCCAACATGGTGCGGCGGCACGTGCTGGCGCCGCAGCGGCATTCGAACCGCCGCTTCAGCTTCGGCGTGTAGCGATCGTCGATGATGAGGCCGTAGTCGTAAAAAAGCTCTGCGCCGGGTGGGATGCGGCGTAAAGTCTTGATGAAGATTCGCCCGTCGATTTCGTCGGCTTCACAGTTGGGGTGGCACGAATGGTTGATCCAACGCGCCGAGTTGCCGCCACGGTTGGCGTCGATCACGCGCTTATCGTCGATGTGGAAATAGAAGGTATGGTCGGGTTCGTGCGGATTGTGCGGGTGACGGCGCTGCGCCTGGGACCAAGTGATGATCTCGCCGGTGTATTCGATCACGACTTCAGCCTTGGCCAAAGCAGACACAGCGTAAACGCCCTTGCCATGTACACCCGAGCGGCAAACCTGGATGCGCCTACCGCCGGTCCTGCGCGCGGGGGCGGCGCGATCCGGCTTTTTGGAATTCTTTACGATGCGGGTTGGTCTCATGCTGATCTTTGGGTACATTGAACATGTACGTGCGCGCGCGAGCGCGCGCGAGCCCCGGATTCTAAAGACATACCACAGCGGTCAACGCAGCACCGACAAAGAAGACACATGACCAAGTCACTGATCATTGCCGAGAAGCCTTCGGTTGCGCAAGACATCGTGCGTGCGCTCACCTCCGTCGCGGGCAAGTTCGACAAGCACGACAATTACTTCGAGAACGAACGCTACGTCGTCACCTCCGCCGTTGGCCACTTGGTGGAAATCAAGGCGCCCGAGGAATTCGACGTTAAACGCGGCAAATGGAGCTTTGCCAACTTGCCCGTCATTCCGCCGCATTTCGAACTGGCGCCGATAGACAAGGCCAAGTCGCGGCTCAACACAGTCGTCAAGCTGATCAAGCGCAAAGATGTGACAGAGCTCATCAACGCTTGCGATGCGGGCCGCGAAGGCGAGCTGATCTTCAGACTGATTGCGCAGTACGCTTTGCCTTCGACAGCTGCCGGTTCCAAGCCTGCGGCAAAAGCGCAGGCCGGCAAGCCGGTGCGGCGTCTTTGGTTGCAGAGCATGACGCCGGCGGCGATACGGGAAGGTTTCGAGCACTTGCGCAGCGACAAGCAAATGCTGCCTCTGGCCGACGCCGCGCGTTGCCGCTCGGAGGCCGATTGGCTGGTCGGCATCAACGGTACGCGTGCCATGACCGCTTTCAACTCCCGCGATGGGGGCTTTTTTCTCACCACGGTTGGCCGCGTGCAGACACCCACCCTCAGCGTGGTGGTCGAGCGCGAAGAAAAAATAAGGAAACACGTCGCGCGCGACTACTGGGAGGTGCGCGCCACATTTGACGCCCAAGCCGGGCAGTACGAAGGCAAGTGGCTGGCGCCGACGTTCAAGAAAGACGATGACCCCGATCGGCGCGCCGACCGCATCTGGGTCGAGAGCGACGCCCAATCTATTGCCGCTGCGGTACGTGGCCAACCGGCCACCGTCAACGACGAAGCCAAGCCCAGCACGCAGAGCAGCCCGCTGCTCTACGACCTGACCACTTTGCAGCGTGAAGCCAACTCGCGCTTTGGCTTCTCCGCCAAGACCACTTTGTCGCTCGCGCAGGCGCTGTACGAAAAGCACAAAGTGCTCACTTACCCGAGAACCGACTCGCGTGCGTTGCCCGAGGATTATGTCGAGGTGGTCAAGCAGACCTTCTCGATGATCGCCGCGGAGAAATCGCCCGGACCCTTGCGTGAGCTGGCGGCTCACGCCAGCAAGGCCATCAAAGAGGGCTACTTGAACGCACAGGGCCGGCCCAACAAACGCGTGTTCGACAACGCCAAGGTGTCGGATCACTTCGCGATCGTGCCCACCCTACAGGCGCCGCAGGGCTTGAGCGAAATCGAGGCCAAGCTCTATGACATGGTTGTCAAGCGCTTTGTCGCGGTGTTCTACCCGCCGGCCGAGTTCATGGTCACAACGCGCACCAGCGTGGTGGCGGGGCATCATTTCCAAACCAATGGCAAAGTGCTGGTCAAACCAGGTTGGCTGGCGGTGTACGGCAAGGAAGCCCAGGAAGACGACGCCAACCTCGTGGCTATACAGCAGGGCGAACGCGTCCAGACCGCAGAGGTCATAGTCAACCCGCTCAAGACCAAACCCCCGGCGCGCTACACCGAAGCCACGCTGCTCGGTGCGATGGAAGGCGCTGGCAAACTGATCGACGACGATGAGTTGCGCCAAGCGATGCAAGAAAAAGGCTTGGGTACCCCGGCCACCCGTTCGGCGATCATCGAGGGTCTGATCTTCGAGAAGTACATGTTTCGCGATGGCCGTGAGCTGGTACCCACGGCCAAGGCCTTCCAGTTGATGACGCTGCTGCGCGGTCTTGCGGTGGAGGAACTCACCAAGCCCGAGTTGACTGGCAACTGGGAGTACCAGTTGGCGCAAATGGAACACGGCAAGCTCAGCCGCGACAGTTTCATGTCCGATATCGTGGCCATGACCGAGCGCATCGTGCGCAAAGCCAAGGAGTACGACCGCGACACCATACCCGGTGACTACGCCACCTTAAAGACACCGTGCCCGAACTGCGGCGGCGTGGTGAAAGAAAACTACCGGCGATTTTCTTGCACCGGCCAGGCCAAGGCGGAGCAAGGTTGTGGGTTTTCGATCAGCAAGATACCCGGCAGCCGCGCCTTTGAGACGGCCGAGGTCGAAGGCCTCTTGAGTGACAAGAAAATCGGCCCGCTCGAGGGCTTTCGCTCCAAGGCGGGTTGGCCGTTCACGGCCGAACTCAAACTGGCTTATGACGACGAGATCAAGAACTGGAAACTTGAGTTTGATTTTGGCGAGGCCTCCAAGAAGGACGGCGAGCCGGGTGAGCCGGTGGATTTCTCAGGCCAGCAAAGCCTGGGTGCCTGTCCCAAGTGCAAGGCGGCTGTGTACGAGCACGGCGGCAGCTATGTGTGCGAGCGCAGCGTGGGCGCCGTGGTGACTTGCGACTTCAAGAGTGGCAAGATCATCTTGCAGCAACCCATTGCGCGTGAGGAAATTGGCAAGTTGCTGGCCGACGGCAAGACCTCGTTGCTGGAGAACTTCGTCTCCAACAAAACACGGCGCAAGTTCAAGGCGTTTCTGGTTTGGGATCAACAGGAGGGCAAGGTCAAGTTCGAGTTCGCGCCGCGAGCGGCGAGGCCAGCTGCCGCCAAAAAGCCAGTGGCGAAGAAGGTGGCTTCCTCGCGGCCACAGTAGGAAACCGCCTTGCGCGGCGGCAACCGACGCGGTGTTGTCGACGTGGCATGCTGAGGAGCCGGGCCAGGCCTGGTGTCGCGGCAGCTCGGCATCCAGCAGAATCATCCCCTTATGTACCTGAGCGATGTCAGCCGTTACTTGACAAAGTACTTGTGCCACCTGGCCTGTGGTGCGCTGCTGCTGGCGCTTTCTTTCTCCGCGTGCGCTGCGGTATCGGAATCATCTATACCTACCCGTGTCGTCACGCAGGCGTTTACGGCCAACGGCAACACGGCGTCATTTCCGGTGCATGGTCCGGCAACACAGGTAACGCTACCCGATGACTGGTCGGTCAGTCGTCCGCAGTACGAGGGCTACATCTGGTACCGTGTGAATTACGATCCGCCACCAGGGATTGGCGACAACGAGATCTTGGCGCTGTACATAGGGCGCGTTTGCAGCAATCTCGAAGTCTTCCTCAACGGCCATCGCATCTTCAGCGGTGGCCGCATGTCCACGCCTGTCGCGCGCAACTGCCATCGCCCGCAACTGGTGCGACTGCCGGCTGCGCTGCTCAAGGCGCGAAACAACGCGCTCGATCTGAAAGTGCGCGGCTACGCGCTGGAGCATGTGTCGTCGTCCATGCGGGCTGCCGGGCTGTCGAAGCTGCGGATTGGGCCGTTGTCGAAGTTGTCCGCGAGCTGGCGTGTCGTAGAGTTTTGGAGCGTCACAGCGGCAAAAATCGCCGCCGTGGTGCTCGTGGTGTTGGGCATGCTGATGATCGCCGGGGGCTGGTTTCATCGCGGTTCGAGCTACCTTTTGTGCTTTGGCCTGTTAGCAGTCGGTTCGGCGGCGCTCACCGCACACTTGTGGGTGAGCGAACTGCCGGTAGCGAATGTGGCCGTAGAAATGGCGATCTGCAGCGCTTACGCGCCATTGGTCGGGCTCGGCGTCATGTCCATGGTGCGCTTTGTGAAGATGCGGCTTAGATGGATAGAGGTGTTGCTGATCCTGCAATGTTTGCTGTTTCCGGCTTTGCTCTGGGTCGGCGATTCGCAGCGGCTTTACAGCACGGCGAGCGCTTGGTATTGGGTGTTGGTGCTCGAAGTGCTTGCCGCGGCGGTGGTGTGTCTGCGCGTCTGTTGGTGGCGCCAGCGCACCGAGTTCTGGTTTCTAATTGAGGTTGTGTTGTTGTTGGTGTTATTGCACGCGCTGGAGGTGGCGTTGCGCGGGCCGACAGCGATGCCGCAATCCTACGTGCCGCAGTTCGCGTTGCCGCTGCTGGCCATGGCGATCTGCTTGCGCCAAGTGCAGGTTTTCGCGCGCACGTTGCGGGTCGCCGAGGTAAGTCGCGCCACGCTGGAAAGCCGTATCCAGGAAGCGACCGTGGAGGTCGAGCGCAACTTCGCGCAACTGGCCGAGTTGCGCGTCGAACAGGTGACCGCCAAAGAGCGTAAGCGGATCGCCGCCGACTTGCACGACGACTTGGGAGCCAAGTTGCTGACGATTGTGCATACCAGCGAGTCCGAGAGCATCTCTACGCTGGCGCGAGAGGCGCTGGAGGAAATGCGCCTATCGGTGCGCAGCCTCACGGCCAAGCCGATGAAGGTGACAGATGCCTTCGCCGACTGGCGTGCCGAAACAGTGTCGCGTTTGGGGCAGGCCGGTATCGAGGTCGAGTGGGGAAGTGCTATCGAGGACGCGAATCAGCTGATATCGGCGCGCGGCTTCGTGCAGACCACACGTATCTTGCGCGAGGCGGTGAACAACATCATCAAGCACAGCGCCGCATCCCAGTGCGATGTGAGATGCACGGTGGGTGAGGGCGAACTGGCACTGGTGGTGCAAGACAATGGCCGTGGCATTCCCCTTGAACTGGACGGCAAGCTCGATCGTGGCCATGGCATGTCCAGCATGAAGCACCGCGCCAAGCAGATGCAAGGGCAATGTTTGGTCGAATCGGGTCCCGGCTATGGCACCGCCATCCGACTGACGTTGCCTCTGTGAAATTCGCACGACAACTCAGACGAATACGTGTGACGCTCCTTGAGTCTGCTGCTACTATGCGCTACCGCGCTGATAGCGCCCCGGTGGGGCTGTCTGCCTGGCAGTGCTTCTTCCCGCGTTCGCAGTGCGATGGGAAAGTGTTCTGAGAGCCCTACAGTACCGGTGTCAAAAATGAACAATGTTCTTTTGCTCGAAGATTTGCCTGAAATCCGTGCTTGGCTCAAGGCGCTGGTGCTGCAAGTATTTCCTTCTGCGCTGATCTCCGAAGCGGCCCGGGTCCACGACGCGGTCGGTTTGGTTTCCGCCGTCAGATTCGATCTGGCGTTGATCGATCTCGGTTTGCCGGACGGCTCGGGCGTGGACGTGGTCAGCGCGCTGCGCGAGGCCCAACCCGACGCCTTACCGGTGGTGGTGACCATACACGACGATGATGAACACTTGTTTCCCGCGCTACAGGCCGGCGCATTTGGCTATGTGCTCAAGGAACAACCGCGCGAGCACTTCGCCGAGCAACTCAAACGCATCAGTGCCGGCGAGCCACCCCTGTCACCGTCGATCGCGCGCCGCGTGATCGCTTATTTCGCCGCGCAGATGAAGCCACCGGCTTCGACGACCTCC
>JAOTTZ010000509.1 GCA_029864165.1 Burkholderiaceae bacterium | reverse complement strand
GCGTCGTTGCATCTCGGTGCTGAGCTGACGCGCAGCGCGGTCCAGCATCTCGGGCAACCGACCCGTCTGCTCGCCCAGGCGCGCAAACATGGCGAGCAGACCGGGGAAGCGCCGCTTGGCCGCCAACGCCGCCGCCAGCGGTGCGCCTTCACGCACCTGCACCAGCGCCTCCAGCGCGTCGGTGCGCATGGCGCGGTTGGACAAGGTTTCTGCGGCCGCTTGCAGCGCTTTCAGGATAGGCACGCCAGCGCCCGCCAGCATCGCCAAGGTACCCGCAAAGCGAGCGGCGTTATAGCCACGTGCCAGACGACCGACCAGTGGCAGGCCCAGCATGGCGGCGTCGAAGCGTTGGCGAAAAGGCTCGCTGCGCAGCATCAATTTGAGCGTTGTGCCCGAGGCAACCAGCGCCAGCAAGAGCAACCAGCCATAGTCTCGTATGAAGCTGCTGATGGCGAGCATGGCCACGGTCAAGCCGGGTAGCGCGCGTTTGCTGCTGCTGAAAACAGAAGCCACTTGCGGCACGACGTAGGTGACCAGAAAAATCACAATTGCCAATGCGATCAACGACACGATGGCCGGGTAGGCGGCAGCGCCGATCAGTTTGCCTTTGAGCGCCTGACGCTCTTCCAAATCGTCGGCCAGTCTCTCAAGCACGGCGCCTAGGGCGCCGCTTTGCTCACCGGCAGCCACCACGGCGCGGTACACGTGGTCGAACTCGCGCGGCGCACCGCCGAGCGCGCGCGCGAAAGAAGACCCGGCATTGACCTCGCTTTTCAGATGCGCCACCAACTCGCGCTGGCGTACGTCTTCGGCCTCGTCGGCCAATGCAGTGAGCGCGCGCTCGAGCGGTAGGCCGGAGCCGACCAGTCCGGCCAATTGACGGGTGAACACCGACAGCGACGTGGCACTGAACACCGCGCGCGTCAGCTTCCACCCCCCGCCACCGCCATCGCCAGAAACAACCGGCGTGACTTCAAGCGGCACCAGCGACTGCGCCCTCAACTGTGCGCGCGCGGCCTTGGCGTTGTCGGCCTCCAGCAGGCCGTTGCTGGACCTGCCGGAAGCGTCTAGCGCTTCGAATCGATAAGCAGGCATGGGCGTGGGCGCGCCGGCGACGCGCAAAAGCTGGGCGGTGTCATTCTCGTTCGCGCGTGACGCGCATCACTTCTTCGGGCGAGGTGATGCCTTCCTCAATCAAGCGTTGCCCGTCCTCACGCATCGAGCGCAGGCCTGCTGCCTCGGCGGCGACGAACAACTGGCTCTCACCCGCACGGCTGTGAATCAGTCCCCGCACCCTGTCGTCGGCCAGCATCAATTCGTACACACCAGTGCGGCCCTTGTAGCCGGTTTGACCGCACTCGGCGCAGCCTACAGGGTGGTAGCGGCCACGCTCGTCCTGCCGCTTGCAGTGCAGACAGAGTTTACGCACCAAGCGTTGCGCTAGCACGCCGAGCAACGACGAGCTCAGCAAAAAGGGTTCTATGCCCATGTCGGTCAAGCGCGTTACTGCACTCGGTGCGTCGTTGGTATGCAGCGTTGCCAACACCAGGTGACCGGTCAGTGAGGCTTGGACAGCGATCTGCGCAGTCTCGAAGTCGCGGATCTCGCCGATCATGATGATGTCAGGGTCTTGCCGCAGGATCGCACGCAGTGCTTTGGCAAACGTGAGGTCAATTTTCGGGTTGACCTGTGTCTGGCCGATCCCGGCCAGTTCGTACTCGACCGGATCTTCCACCGTCAGCACGTTAGCGCCCGCAGTATTGATGCGGCCGAGCGAGGCGTACAGCGTCGTGGTCTTGCCCGAACCCGTGGGCCCCGTGACCAGCACGATGCCATGCGGCTGATGGACGAGTTTGTCGAAGCGCTGCAGCGTCTCGCCGCTCATGCCCAGACCTTCGAGCGTGAACTTCGATTCGGCCTTGTCCAGCAAACGCAGCACGGCGCGCTCGCCATGCGAAGAAGGCAAGGTTGAGACGCGCACGTCCACCGCGCGGCCGCCTATGCGCAGGGATATGCGCCCGTCTTGGGGCAGGCGCCTTTCGGCGATGTCGAGCTCGGCCATGATCTTCAAACGCGAGATCAGCGCGGCGTGCAGCGCCTTGTTGGGCTGCACCACTTCACGCAGCGTGCCGTCGATGCGGAAACGCACCGAGCTGCTGCGCTCGTAGGGTTCGATGTGAATGTCGCTCGCACCGTCTTTGGCAGCCTGCGTGAGCAATGCGTTGAGCATGCGGATGATGGGCGCGTCGTTG
>JAOTTZ010000508.1 GCA_029864165.1 Burkholderiaceae bacterium | reverse complement strand
GCACCCAACGATCGAACACACCTGCGGTGGCCAAGAACTCGGCAAAATACACCAACTGCCCGTGCGGCGTGGCCTGCGCCGTCTCGTCCCAGCGAACATGCATTCGCCCGCCCATGGTGTCTACCACTATCACGTCCTCGCTGGCCTGCGCCAGCACGGCTTTCTTCGGCTCAATCATTTCACCCATCCGGTGAGTATGCCAAATGCCACCAAACCCTTGCCACGGCTGACTTCCCCGGGGTGTGCATGGGCTCAACTGCGGTTCTTAGGTTGAATGCACTTGAAGACATGTTTGAGCACGATCGATCTGCCGCACGTGGGCAGACGACTACTCAGGGTTTGTATGTGTTCAAACACGACAGCGAACTTGGCAACGCGCACGCGCATGCGTTGTTCGACCGGCTGACGGTAAAGGCCAACGACCCCACAACGCCGGCCCGCGCCTTTGGCGCATACTCGGTGACGTTCGATGGCGCGGCGCTGGAAATCGGACAGTCGATCCAGGCTGCGCCGAGCGTTACCCTGTCACGAAGGTGCTGACAACGGATTTGCAAGGACGCATCGTCACCAGCCCGGACACGCTGTTCGGCAAGCTGCGAGTCGTGGCCTCTCGGCCCTAGCCAGCGCCCAACAACCTCACCCGCCCGCGCAAGCTACCCGCATCGCGAGCGCGGCAGCGCGTATGCAGCCGCCGGTCGGCGGTGACCAGCGGCGCGTCGAGTCGCTGGGCCAGCGCCAGGTAAAAGCAGTCGTACGCAGGGTGCTGCAGCCGCAGGGCCAAGTCGAGCGCATCGGCCAGCAGCCCGGCGCTGTCATGTACCTGCATCGGCCATTGCAGCAACCAACGCGCGCCGACCTGCGCGGTTGCACCATCCATCTCGCCGCGCAGCTGCTTTTTCCACAAGATGTTGCCCACTTCCGCGTAGATTAAGTCAGGGGCGGCCAACTGATCGTCCAGCAAGGCATCGGCCAGCGGTGAGTCGAGCTCGGGGGCCAGCCACTTGGCGGCCACGCTGGCGTCAACCACCCACTTCACCGCTCGTCCCGGCTCTCGCGCAACAAGTCTTCAGATGGTGTTTGTCGGCGCCCCACGCTCAAGGCGCGAATGTCTGCGGCCAGCTTTCTCAGGTCGGTACGACCGCTACTACGTGGTTGCGCTAGCGCCATACTGACGATTTCGCGCAACTCTGCGTTCATGGATCGCTGGTTGCGCGCCGCGCGCAGCCGCAGCTTTTCTTTAAGCGTGTCTTCAAGATTGCGCAGCACAATGTCAGCCACGGTACATCTCCAGAATTTCAGGGTGATGCCGATGATATCACTTTGACGTACTTCCCATGACCTTGTTTCGGTATGGAAGAGCCCGATCCCATTCCTCTTTCCGCCTTGCAGCACTGGGCCTACTGCCCGCGCCAGTCTGACGACTCATCTAGTAACCACGGATTGTCGTCGCACGCGCCTCACGGCGCGCGCGTGCATTGAGACGGGGACAAAATGCCAGCAACAGATCGGTTCAATGGCCGCCGGCAGGTCACTGCGCAGCAATATCGGGCAAGCGCGAGATCAACAAGTCAATATAGGTGTCGACATCTTGCCGGATGCGGATACGCACCGGCAGGTAGCGCAGCTGCGGAGCAAACCAGATCTCGGCTGTGAGGGCGCCGCTGCGTTGCGCCAGCCGCCGCGGAGCGAGGTGGAATGTGTCCACCGGGCCGAAGGGCGTGTCCAACGTCTCCTCGCCCACCACTTCGTACACCCACAGATCCACTTTGCGAGGCAGCGCGAGAAACAACTCGACCACCGTGCCCGGCAGCAACAGGTCGGGCCGGGTGGTGAAAAGCGCCGCCAAATGCACAAACTGGCTGGCCGAGTCTTGCACGCCTGCGATGCGATGGACACGCCGGCCATTGGCAAGCACGATCTCGTCGGGGCCGAGCAATACCGTCAGACGGTTGCGGAAGAAGAGTTTGCGTGTTTCTTGGTCGTAGCGGCTGGGCGTCAGGCTGTCTGCCGTCAATTCGCCTTCACTGGTCATGCGGCGGGTGAACAGCGGCGCAAAGCTCGGACCAATGCTCACATCGACGTTGACCTGGTAGTGCAGTCCCGAACGCAACCACTCGACTTGCGCATCACCATGCACCTTGCCTCTGTAGTTGCCAACCAGCGTGTAGCTGAGCCGTGTGGACGGCGGCCATTGGAACGGCTCTTCAGTAGGGGCTTCCGGTTGCTCATTGCCCAGCGCATCTGGCAAACCTTCGGCG
>JAOTTZ010000507.1 GCA_029864165.1 Burkholderiaceae bacterium | reverse complement strand
GCGGGCGCCAAAGAGTTCGAACGAACGGGCGAGGACAAACCAATGTCTGCGTATCGAGCACGCACAATCTCTCACCAGTGTTGTCCTGCTTCGCGGCCATGCTCACCGGTCCTCGGCCAAGGTACGGCCGGGCACCGTGTGTTCCGCACCTTGCACTGCTAACTCGCGCAGCGTCATGCCCTCGACCGAGGCTTGAACCGCGTGTTGCATCCGGTCCAGCGCGTCTTCGACCGGCTGTGGCACCGGCAACCCCGCCGGCGAAAAGAAGCGGTCCTCGCCCGCAGCACGCACGGTGTTCATCACCTGCGTCACCGAAATCAGTGAAGGGTCGCGCACCGGCAAGTAGGCCGGCGGCTCGTCGGCACTTTGCACGATCAGCTCCGCACGCTCCAGCGCGTCGAGCACCCGCTGCAGCGTGTGCATAGGCACGCCCAAGCGCTGTGTGAATTCCGCCAGCGAAGGCATGCGCTGGCCAGCAAGAAATCTGCTTGCAATCAGACTCGTTGCCGATAACGCCAACCGCTCGCGCATACGATTGCTCAATCGTGGCTCGCCGCCGCTGGCGTATAGATATTCTGGGTGCTGAACGTAGAACGCGACGCTCGCTCCAAACAGCAGGATCAGCCAGCTCAGGTACAGCCAGATCATGAACAGCACAAGAATCGCAAAGCCCGAGTAAATCGCCGCGTAATTGCTCGACGACGCCACGAAGACCGCAAACGCCCAACCGGCGGTTTGCCACGCCGCGCCGCCGACGATACCGCCAAACAGCGCCGGGCCAAACCGCACCTGCGTGTTCGGAATGAAGGCGTAGACGAAGGTAAAGGCCGCGATCACGAGCGCGTACGGCATCATCCGACTGATCGCCTGCACGGCCTGGCCGAGCGCGTCGAGTGCGAGAACGTCGCGCACCATCTCAAGGTTCATCATCGTCGCCGTGATACCCAGCGCCGAAAACACCAAGATGGGCCCGACCATTAACACACTCAGATACCGGCTGAACCGCTCGCCGATGCTCCTCTGACGCGGCACGTGCCAAATGTAGTTCAGCGACTCCTCTATCTTTTGCATCAGCGAAATCGAGGTGTACAACAACAGCGCCAGACCCACAGCGCCGAGAACGCCGACGTTCATTTTTTCGATGAACTCCACGATACGGCTGGCAACTTCCTCGCCTTTTGCACCCAGCGGCGCGAGAAAGTTCAACAACATCGGCCGGATCTGATTAGAGACACCGAAGGCCTTGAGCACAGAAAAGCTGAGTGCGAGCAGCGGCACGATCGACAACAGCGTCGTGTAGACAAGACTCATGGCGCGCAACGTCAACTGGCCGCGCGAAAGGTCTCGCCCCAGCGTGAGCACCGTGCGTACAACCCTGAGTCCGCGTCTCTTCCACGGCGGCAGCGACTGGTCCGACAGATCCCAGACGACGCGCTCGATCAGCCGCGCCACACCTGAGCGCGCCGACGTCACTGAGCCACCTCTAGTCGCAGCTGCATCGTCACCGCGGTCTCATTCGCGTCGGTCACCTGGTGCGGTTCGCCAAGTGTGACCCGCGCAACGGGCAAACCCCTGATGGTCGTGAGTTCGCGCATAACGGCATTGCCGCGCCTGACAGCGAGCTCTGTCAGCATCTGTTCCGAGACGGGTTCCTGCGCGATCAGCCGATCGACCAGGCTCTGATAAAACGCCGGGAACACACTGGCCGGCTGCGCGGCGGCTGACGACGCGACCAGCTTGTCGAGCTTGCTCTCGGACGATGGCGAAACGACCGCAGTACTTTTACCCGTCTCGATCGGTGGTCCGGCGCTGGGCGGGGCCTCGACCAGGCGCCGCTTCAGTGCCGGCAGCACCTCGGACGCGTAACGCTCGTTGAACGCTGCCTCGACCGCGCGCTGTACGCGGGGGTTTGCAGTATCGATAGGGCCCGGATCTTCACCGGGCGTCAACTCGATACCCATGCGCCGCACAATCTCGGTGCGCACGGCGAGTGATTTCAGTGCCGCCGTATCTTGCTCGGCGGCGTAGGCTGGCGGCACAACCAGCTGCAGCGCGGGTTTTTCTTGCAGCGCGCGCGCGACCGTTTCTAGCTTATGACGTTCCGGCGGCGCGATCACGTCGCTTCCGGGCTCGAAGGCTATCGCACCAATCTTCGCGTCACCGGCACCAAACAGCGCACCGAGCGCTCTGAAAGGCGCCGTGACGATGCCGCCCAGGAGGTTACCGACCGCCTTGCCGATCACCGCCCCGTAATCGAAGCTCGG
>JAOTTZ010000506.1 GCA_029864165.1 Burkholderiaceae bacterium | reverse complement strand
GGATATCCTCCAACGTATATCCGAAAGTCTCGGTAAAGGCCGGGTTCAGGAAGATAATGTTCCCCTGCTCGTCGTTCAAAGCCTTCGGCACCGGCGAGACATTAATGATCGCGCGCTGCTGCATGGTGCTGGCCTCTCTCAATTCCTCCGCCTGCTTGCGTTCGGTGATGTCCCGAATGACGGCGACAAACACCGGCGGCGACTCGTGGAGCGACAACTGCAGGTGCACCTCGACAGGATAGAGGCTTCCGTCCTTGCGCCGGTGCACGGTTTCGAAGATCAGCAGATCACGCTCGCCGCGTTTAAGCGGCGCCAGCAGCGTCTCGAAGCTGGCGTGCGTGAACTCGGGTTTCAGGTCAATCGGGGTAAGCTGCGATAACTCTTGCATGCTGTAGCCGAGATTTTTCCGCGCGCCAAAATTAACTTGACTGAAGCGCAGGCTGGTGGCGTCGAAGACATAGATCTCATTGATAGACTCATCGAGTATGCGTCCAAAACGCAGGATCTTTCCCTGTGCCTGCTTGCGCTCGGTGATGTCCGTCTGTATCCCGTACATCATCGTCGGCTTGCCGGTTTCGTCAAACACCAGACGACCGACATCGTTGATCCACCGGACCTCGCCGTTAGGCCACACGACGCGGAACTCCAGATTCAAATCGCTCCCTGCGTCCAGCACCTCTTTAATTTCGCGTAACGTCCGTTCGCGGTCTTCCGGATGGACACTGGCAAGCCAGTTCTCGAAACTCGCCTGGTGGGTGTGCGGATCCAGTCCCAGCACGGTGAAGTTTTCCTCGGACCAGGTTGTCTTATTGGTCAAGATGTTCCATTCCCAGGCGCCGGCACGCGCTGCGCGCAGCGCCTGGCGGAAGCGTTTGGTCGCGTCCTGCAGCGCCATTTCCGCGCGCCGGCGTTCGGTATTGTCCACAAACGACACGACGGTTCCGACGAGCTGGTCGTTACGCCATATCGGCCGCGACCAATACTCGACCGGGAAGCTCGTGCCGTCGGCGCGCCAGTGCACCTCGTTGTCGGCATGCGCGGCTTCGCCGGCGAGCGCGGCGAGCCGCACGTGACACTGCTCGACGGGGTAGGGCCGACCGTCCGGATAGGTATGGTGAATCAGCTCGTGCAGGTTGCGGCCGAGCAATTCGTGCGGTTCGCGGTAACCCAGCATGCGCACCGCCGCGCGGTTGATGAAGGTGCACACGCCATGGGCGTCCACGCCATAGATTCCTTCCTCGGTGGCGTCCATGAGCACGCGCACCCGCTCGGCCTGCTCCACCCGCTCGGCCTCGGCCCGCTCGCGCGCCCGGCGCAGCTGCTGGGTCTGGACGACGAGCGCGGTTTCACGCGCCACGCCTTCGATCAGCGCGCGGTCGCGGTCGTCGTAGTCCCGGCGGCTGGCGGTGTGCGCGACCATCAGGACGCCGAGCCTGTCGTCGCCGACCTTGAGCGGTGTCGCCATCGCCGAGCGAATGCCGAAGTGCGTGCAGAGCTTCGGGCTGACACGTGGATCGCCGGGCGCGTCCGCGGCCACCGCGGTCTGCCCCTGCACATAGGCCCAGACCGCGAGCGACTGCTCGTCGAGCGTCAGCCGATAATGACCCTCCGGTCGATACTCGGCATCGGTCTGGGCGACGCCCAGCAGGGTGCCGGACGCCGGGTCGTGCACGACCAGGAACGACAGGTCGGCGCCCATGGCCTGGCGACACTGATCCACCACCGCCGCGAATATCTCGGCCGTGCCGGTCTCACCCCCTACATTGCGTAGCAACCGGTTGTTGAGCTCGAGAATCTCGTTGCGACGTTGCAATTCGGCGAGCAGCAGCCGGTAGTCGGTGGTGAGCAGCCCAAGCTCGTCGGTCGAGCGTGCCGTGAGCGCGGCCACATCCGCCGCCGGCAAGGGACGCGGCGAATCGAGCAGCGCCTGCAGCGGGCCGAGCGACTGGCCGAAGCTGTTGGCGAAGATCAGGCTACCGCCGATCGCGAGCAGCTCGAGCAGCAACCACACGCCGAAAGTCTCTAAGGTGAAGAAGCCGGTGCGGGTCCAGTAGTATTGCACCAGCATGGTGTCGATCAGCAGCGGCACCAGCGCGCCGATCAGGAACACCTTGGCCTTGACCGTGACAATCGGGCGCTTGAGCTCAATCCCGCCGAGTGCCTGGCCGAACAGATTGAAGATCAGGAAGAAGATCGGCAGGCCGACGATGATCGAGACGATCAGCGCGACCAGCTCGATGCGAAACAGCGCATACGGTGTGGCGAC
>JAOTTZ010000047.1 GCA_029864165.1 Burkholderiaceae bacterium | reverse complement strand
CATCTTGACCATTGCCCTGCTGCACGTGGTCAACAGCGCCATGCTGCCGGTGAGCTTCATGAAGAGCTACTCGGCCTACGCCGGTGTGCAAGACGCGATGATCCAGTGGTGGTACGCGCACAATGCGGTCGGTTTCTTCCTTACCGCAGGCTTTTTGGGGATGATGTACTACTACATCCCCAAGCAAGCCGAACGCCCCGTGTATTCGTATCGGCTGTCGATCGTGCACTTTTGGGCGCTGATCTTCACCTACATGTGGGCCGGGCCGCACCACCTGCACTACACCGCGCTGCCCGATTGGGTGCAAAGCGTCGGCATGGTCTTCTCGCTGGTGTTGCTGGCCCCCAGTTGGGGCGGCATGATTAACGGCATCATGACCTTGAGCGGGGCCTGGCACAAGCTGCGCGATGACCCGATACTGAAGTTTCTGATCGTCTCGCTGTCGTTTTACGGCATGAGCACCTTCGAGGGGCCGATGATGTCGATCAAGACCGTCAATGCGCTCAGCCACTACACCGACTGGACGGTCGGCCACGTGCATTCCGGCGCGCTCGGCTGGGTGGGCTTTATTACTATGGGCAGCCTGTACTACTTGATCCCGCGCATGGTTGGCCGAGTACAAATGCACAGCGTGCGTGCGATCGAGCTGCACTTTTGGATCGCCACCTTGGGCGTCGTTCTCTACATCGCAGCGATGTGGATCGCTGGCGTGATGCAGGGCCTCATGTGGCGCGCGGTCAACCCCGACGGTACGCTGGTTTACAGCTTTGTCGAGAGCGTGCGCGCGAGCTACCCGTTCTACGTCGTGCGTCTGCTCGGCGGCTTGCTTTACTTGTTCGGCATGCTGTTGATGGTCTGGAACGTGGTGATGACGGTGCGTCCCCCGCGCCAGGCACCCGCCTTGCAGCCCGCCGCCGCGACGGCTTGAGGAAAAAGGCATGAATTCCGAAAACAAAACTTTCAGCCACGAACGCGTCGAGACCAGCAACCTGCTGATGATCGTGCTGATCTTGCTCGTGGTCGCCATAGGCGGCATCGTCGAGATCGTGCCACTGTTTTTTCAGCGCAGCACCACCGAGGCAGCGCCAGGGTTGAAGCCCTACACAGCACTGCAATTGGCCGGGCGCGACGTCTACTTGCGCGAGGGTTGCTACAACTGCCATTCGCAGATGATTCGAACGCTGTACGCCGAAACCTTGCGTTACGGCCACTACTCGACCGCCGGCGAGTTCGTCTACGACCACCCGCACCAATGGGGCAGCAAGCGCACCGGGCCCGACTTGCACCGGGTCGGCGGCAGATACAGCGACGAGTGGCACCGCGTGCACCTGCTCAACCCGCGCGACTTGGTGCCCGAGTCGAACATGCCGGCCTATCCCTGGTTGGCGCAAGCTACGCTGGCGCCGCAAGACCTGCCACCCAAGTTGCGTGCCATGCGCACGCTAGGCGTACCCTATACCGACGCCGACATCGCCGCCGCCCCCGGCGAAGTACAAGGCAAGACCGAGCTCGACGCCCTGATCGCATACCTGCAAGTGCTCGGCACTGCGCTCAAGTAGGGCATCACGATGGACATCAACGACTTGAGAAGCGCAATCACTCTGTTATCGTTTGCCGCCTTTATCGGCATCGTCGCCTGGGCGTGGGCCCGGTCCAACCGAGAACGCTTCGACGAGGCTGCCCAGCTGCCCTTGGTCGACGAAACCGGTCAAGAGGATACTCGCCATGAGTGACTTCATCTCACCAGGCTGGTCGATCTTTGTCGCCGTGGCGACCGTTGTTTCGCTGCTGGCGTGTCTGGTGCTGCTGTTTGGTGCCAGCAAGCGCAAAGGTGGCTCCGCTGACGACACCACGGGCCATGTGTGGGACGGCGATCTGCGCGAGTTGAACAACCCGCTGCCGCGTTGGTGGATGCTGCTGTTTGTGCTGACCGTTGTCTTCGGTGGCGTCTACTTGGTCCTTTACCCGGGGCTGGGAGCGTTCGCCGGCCAGTTTCATTGGTCTGCCGCGGCGCAACACGCAGCAGATGTGCAGCGCGCGCAGACGGCAATCGCGCCCTTGTACGCCCGGTTCGACGGCATGGCGCACCAAGCTTTGGCGCGCGACCCGCAGGCGCAGGCATTGGCCGAACGCTTGTTCATCAACAACTGCGCCACCTGCCATGGCTCAGACGCGCGGGGCAGCAAAGGCTTCCCCGACTTGACCGACGACGACTGGCTTTGGGGCGGCACGCCCGAACGCATCGCCGAGACCATACGCGAAGGCCGGCAGGGACAAATGCCACCCATGGCAGCGGCGGTCGGTAACTCGCAAGACGTGCGTAACGTCGCCAACTATGTGCTAAGCCTGTCTGACGGCCCGCACAACAACGTCGCCGCGCAACTCGGCCGCTCCAACTTCGTTGCCTGCGCCGCGTGTCATGGCGCTGGCGGCAAGGGCAACGCCCTGCTGGGTGCCCCCAACCTTGCCGACAAGATTTGGCTGCACGGCTGGGGCGAGGATACCGTCGTGCGCATGATCAACGAAGGCAAGCTCAACGTCATGCCCCCGCACAAAGAGTGGCTGACCGAGAGCCAGATCCGCGTTCTGGCGGCGTACGTGTGGGGCCTGTCTCAGCCCACCACCAGCGCAGCGCTCACGCGCTGAGTTCATCAACGTGCCCCCATCCCCACGCGTAATACCCATCGTCGCCGAGCCCTCTGGCGGCGATGGCGGGGCCATGTACGCCAAAGAGGCGACCATCCACCCCCGTGCTGTGCACGGCTGGTTCGCCGCTTGGCGCTGGGCCTTGGTTTGGGGCACGCAGCTGGTGTTTTACGGCTTGCCGTGGCTGACCTGGAACGCGCGGCCTGCGGTGCTATTCGACCTGGGCGCCAGGCGGTTCTACATCTTCAACCTGGTGCTCTACCCACAGGACTTTATCTATCTCACTGGCTTGCTGGTCATCAGTGCCTACGGGTTGTTTTTGTTCACTACCGTGGCCGGACGACTTTGGTGCGGCTATGCCTGCCCGCAAACCGTTTACACCGAAATTTTCATGTGGGTCGAACACCGGCTGGAAGGTGACCGGCAGGCCCGCATCAAACTCGACAACAGTCCTTGGAATGCCAACAAAATCTGGCGACGTGCCAGCAAGCATATCGTCTGGGCGGCCATCGGTCTGTGGACCGGCTTTACCTTCGTCGGCTACTTCACGCCGATACGAGTGCTTGCCGCCGAGGCGCTTAGTTTCGGCTTTGGGCCGTGGGAGCTGTTTTGGATCGTGTTCTATGGTTTTGCGACCTACGGCAACGCCGGCTTTATGCGCGAGCAGGTTTGCAAGTACATGTGCCCTTATGCGCGCTTTCAAAGCGTGATGTTCGACCGCGATACCTTGGTCATCAGCTACGACGAAAAACGCGGCGAGCCGCGTGGCTCGCGCGCACGCACGGCCGACAAGGCTGCGCTGGGCCTGGGCGACTGTGTCGATTGCACACTGTGCGTACAAGTCTGCCCCACCGGCATCGACATCCGCAAAGGCTTGCAGTACGAGTGCATAGGCTGCGCCGCATGTATCGACGTCTGCAACGGCGTGATGGACAAGCTGAACTACCCACGTGGCCTGATCCGCTACGCCACACAACACAGCCTGGACCAAGGCGGTGCGGCACCGTCTTGGCAAACACAGCTCAAGCGTGTGCTCAGACCGCGCGTGCTCGCATACAGCGCCGGCTTGCTGGCCATCAGCGTGGGACTGGCGGCGAGCCTGGCGCTGCGCTCACCGCTGCGGGTGGACGTGGTGCGCGACCGCGGCAGCCTGGCGCGCCTGGTCGGAGAAGGCCGTGTCGAAAACGTCTACCGTTTGCAGGTGATGAACGCCGCCGAGGCCTCACAGCGCTACCGTTTCAGTGCCGTCGGCATTGAGGGCGCGCAGGCGATCACCCGTGGCGAGACCGTGCTGGCTGGCGCCGAATCGCGCTGGGTGCCGCTGGTGGTGCAAATCGGCCCCGAGCAAGCGCAAGCGCTGGGCCCTGGGGCGCACAAGCTCATGCTGCAAGTCACTCGCGAGGCGGCCGCCGGCCAAGACGCTGCGACCGTGGTCGAGAAGACGACCTTCCTCGTGCCGCGCTGATTGCAAGAAGGAGCGAAGACCGATGAAGCCGCTTGACAACGACCCAACGCCCTGGTGGCGCTACCGCATCATGTGGTTGGTGGTTGGCGGACCGGTTGTCGTCGTCGTGGCGGCAATCGCCACCATGGCCATCGCAGTGCGTGGTGCTGACGTACCTCTGCATGTCAGCAGCGGTGCATCACAAGCGCATGCCGCCAACCCGCCAGCGCAGCGTCCCGCCACCCAGCCTGTCGCCGAACCATGAAGCAACGTATTCTTTGGGTCGCCTGGACTTCGTTCTTGACCGCCGGCGTGCTCGAAATGCTGGTCTTCAGCGCCGTAGACCCACGAGACTTGCACGGCTTTGGCGGCGTGTTGTCGGGCTTGTCGCCCACAGGGGTTTACACCTTGGCGTTCTTTTGCTTCTGGGTCGTCTCGGCGCTGGCCCCTGCGCTCACGCTGCTACTGGCGACGCCGGAATCCTCGGCGCGCGAGTGAAAGTTTGCGCAACAGTCTTCGGCCATGAATGCATCGCTGACCATCGCCGGGTTGTTGATGGGCTTGGCCAGCAGCCCGCACTGCGCGCTGATGTGCGGCGCGCCTTGTACGGGCATAGCCCGCGTTTGTGGTGGGGCGCGGCCCGCGCGCGCGCTGCTGGCCTGGCATCTCGGGCGTGCTGTGGCGTATACGGCGGCCGGCGCGCTGGCCGCTGCAGCCGTGGGCTTGCTCGCGAGTTGGTCTGCTGGCAGCGCGTTCATGCGTCCGCTGTGGACTTTGCTGCAGGCAGGTGTTTTGGTGCTGGGGTTGGCGTTGCTGGTCAGCGGCCGCACGCCGCGTTGGGTAGACGCCGCCGCCCAAAACTTCACGCGCACGGTACGGATAGATGCACCACGTCGCACACGGCCCGCACGGGGACTGCGGTTTGCAGCGCTGCTGGGGCTGGTCTGGGTGGGTCTACCCTGCGGCGTTCTCTACGGCGCTTTGGCAGTGGCTGCACTCGCCGCTGAACCGCTGCAAGGCGCAGCGGTGATGGCGGCGTTCAGCTCCGGTTCGGCACTGGGCTTGGCCGGTGTGCCATTGTTGGTGTCGCGCCTGGCTGCCATGCCGCAGACGATGGCCCTCAGATTGGCGGGCGCGACGCTGGCCACGGGTAGCGTGTGGGCGCTATGGCATGGGTTAGAAGGCGCATCCGGCGCGTGGTGCCTGCCCGCGTGACGGCGTGGGCTCGCGCCTGAACCATTACCGTGCCATATGTGGGTAGGCGAAGAGCAGACCAAGGGCGATCTGCCTGAAGTGCCCGTGCGCTGGGTTGAGCGCTACCTCCCTCCGACACCGCGCCTTCTAAGGCGAGCTGTGAACCTGTCCCATGCATCGCTGCGGCTGTACAGCTTGGTGCGCAAGCAGGCGGCGCTCTCTTCGCGGATCGAGGGCAATTGACCGGCGCCCATCCAGCCGTACCACTTGACGGAGCACAGGGTTGTCGACACCAGCTGACTCTACGAACTGCCGCTCACCGGTCTCACAACGCGTTGCCCAGAGGGGCTTTTCAGTTGGCCAGGGGTCGATCAAATGGTCCACTGAATCACTGATAACGTTTGAGCACGCAGTATGTGCTTGGTGGTTTCAGACTGGACTCGACCAGCGCATAACCGCGCACGCGCCAGCGCACCGGCAGCCTGGGTGCTGGAAGCATCGCACCATCTGCATGGCGCGCCAGCGTGACGTGCGGACGAAAGGCCCGGGTTTCGGTGGCCAGGCCAAGACCTCGCAAGGCCTCACCCAGCGAAGCCTGAAGATGCAGCAACCGAGAAGGTACCGGATCGGGCTCCAGCACTGTCATGCCGTGGGGCCACATCTCAAAGCGACCCAAGCTGAGGTTGAAGCGGTGCATTGCCACCTGCAACCCCACCATCAATTCAGGCAGTCGGCCCCGCGGCACCTCACCGATGAAATGCAGCGTCAGGTGCAGTCGTTCGGGTGCGACCGGCGATGCCGTCGCTGTCCAAGCCCAAGCATCACGCCACGCCAACAACGCATTGCGCACGACTGGCCCGGGCCATAAAGCAAGAAACAAACGCGCAGTGTCGGGCAATCGGTGCGGAGTGGCGCTCATTGGAGTATTCTTACTGTGCTGACTGCCTATGGAACTGACCTCGACTGCATTCGCCGCGCAGGGTGAAATCCCTCAGCGGTATACCTGCGAAGGTGAAGACATCGCGCCGCCGTTATTTTGGAGCGGTGTGCCGAGCACGGCCAAGAGTTTGGTGCTGATCGTCGACGATCCGGACGCGCCTGACCCGGCAGCGCCGACCACGACCTGGGTGCACTGGGTGCTGTACGACATGCCGCCCAACGCGACGGGGCTGCCTGAGTCTGGCCAACCGCTGCCTGGCGGCACCCGCGAAGGCGTCAACGACTGGACCCGACGCGGCTACGGCGGCCCTTGCCCGCCGGTGGGCCGTCATCGATACTTCTTCAAGCTCTATGCCCTGGACACGACGCTGCCCGCGCTGCGCTTGCCTAACAAGGCCGCGGTCGAGCAAGCAATGAGTGGGCATGTGCTGGCTCAAGCCCAACTGGTCGGTACCTACCAAAAGACGCGCGACTGATTTCTTGACTCACTCAGCGCAAGGTTGTCTTTGTCGTTGACGAAGGCGATACGCAGGATCAGGCGTTTTCGAATTTGACCGGCTCTGGGCCGCGACTCTTGGAACGTATGACAACGGTTCCGGCCAGTTTGTCATGCCACCCTTGCTTCTTGGCATCGAATGCGACCCAGATGAAGCCAAGCCCAAAGGGGATGGTCGAGACGATGTAACCAAGATAGCGGCCAATAGATTGGCCGACTGTCATGGTGTTGCCTGTCTTGGCGTCCACCACTTTGGCCGATAGCACCATCTTGCCAGGAGTGGCTTGCTTGTAGAGCCAAAAAGTAATGACGGCTACCGCAGGCGCGACCCACGAGAGCAAGAAGTCAGTGACGCCTGCAGTGAGCGCAGCCTCGGTGGCCTCGAAGTAGGACCAGCCGTCGATTGCGATCAGCAAGGGGGCAATGAGGCAGACCACAAGCACGGTGTCTATGAGTGAGGCGCCAACCCGTACCCAGAAGCCGGCGTATTCAATGGGGGCGGTAGACATATAGCGGGTCAAAGACTCAGGTTAAACATCCCAGCATTCGATGCGCTGGAGTTTCAGCATGCCACGACTCAGTGTCACGCAGTGGAAGTCGCTCGCCGTGTGAGTTCATATGGTACAGCGCTGGCACACAGCAACCGAAGCGGTCTGGCCCTGCTGGGCATATAGGCGCATTGTTGGCAGCTTAACAGTGTCCCTCGGTCGCTGCCAGAACCCTCAGCACCTGGTGTTCGCTTCGACCCACGCTGCGTACGGCTCGTAGACGCGCTCCAGCGCCAGCGCGTGAATGGCGGGCAGCTCGTAGGAATGCAATTCCCTGATGCTGGCCTCGACGGCAGGATAGCAGGCCTCCTTGGTTTTAAGCAAGACGCGGTACTCGTTGTCATGCTGGAGCGCGCCGTCCCAGCTGTAGTAGCTCTCGATCTCGGAGATCTGAGCGCACGCAACCAACTTGCGCTCGACGAGCAAGTTGGCGATCTTGCGCGCCTCTTCGATGTTGGCAACGGTCGTGTAGACGGCGATGAGCTTCATGAGTTCCCAGGGCGTGCTGAATACGGCAGACGCGACAAGATTGCGCGCCGCTGCGGCGCGGTGCCTTTGGCGCAAACCTTGCTAAAAACGCCGGTACGCGTGGTGACTTCAATGGTTGGCATGGTACGCCTGTACGGCAAGCGCCAACGCTCACAATCCGCTTCAACGCGCCACACGTGATCGCTCAGCGCGCTCCCGTGTCGCCGGGTGGCTTGAAAGAAAATCCGGGACATCGCCTGCCGCACCGACTTGTTTTCCCATCCGCAGGAGAATCTCGCCCATGGCTTCGGGCGCAATGTCGTGCCGCTGCAAATAGTCGAGGGCGAAATCGTCGGCTTCTCGCTCGAAGTCGCGTGAATACTTGGACTCGACCAGCAGCGCCGGAAGCGCCGCGGTGACAGATACCAGTGAACCAACGTCTCCGGTCACGGCGATGACGACGACCGCCATGGCCGAACCCTGCAGTGCCCGCCGCAAACCGTGGCGTTGCCTGAGATGGCCGATTTCATGGGCAAGCACTGCGACGAGTTCACCGTCGCTTTTTGCGAGCCGCACCAGCGGATCGGTCACGACAACGATGCCCGATGGCAACGCAAAAGCGTTGGCGCCAATCATCTTGCTCGCGCGCAACTCTAACCGGTAGTCGCCCGCGTCCTCGATGTTGGCTTTCATATCGTCGAACAGCGCTTTCACTTCCGATTGACGCTGGGGTGAGAGCCGCGTTTGCCGGAGCAGCGTCTTGTCCAAGCCTTCCAACGCGCCCTGGCCAAGCATCCTGTCGGTCGCTGCCGGGAGGCTGAATGCGACTTGCTTGGCCAGCGCCGGAATGCCGTAGACGACACCCGCCCAGAGCGATACTGCCGTGAACACCAACGCGAACAGCACATAGCCGAGCCGGCTCTCCCAGCGGTGCAACAGGCGCCCAGGCGCTGCGGCATTCGCGCTGGCAAGTATCTCGTCTACCGCGTCGTTGTCTGCTGTTTCGCACTGCGAGCCATCGGCAAAGTAGAGATGGCGGCGCGTGTTGCCAACGCGCGACGATGCCCTCACCTCGGCGAGCGCGCAACTGAAGTCCACTCCCTCGCCGAGCACGTGCAGGCGATCCGGCGGCAGCGGGTAAATCGACACCTTGCGCAGCTGCGATGACTTGCCGTTGTAGTAGCGCGCCTCAAATACCGTC
>JAOTTZ010000505.1 GCA_029864165.1 Burkholderiaceae bacterium | reverse complement strand
CTGAAGTGGATCCTCGACAACGTGGCCGGCGCGCGCGCGGCTGCGCAACGTGGCGAACTCGCTTTCGGGACGGTGGACACTTGGTTGATATGGCAACTCACTGGCGGTCAAGTTCACGCCACCGACGTCAGCAACGCCTCGCGCACCATGCTGTTCAACGTGCGCAACAACGAGTGGGACGACGAGTTGCTGCGCCTGCTAGCCATACCGCGCGAGGTGCTGCCTGCCGTGCACCCATCGAGCCATCACTACGGCGACGCGCACCCGCAATGGCTGGGCGCATCGCTGCCCATCGGCGGTGTGGCCGGTGATCAGCAAAGTGCCCTCTTCGGCCAAGCCTGCTTCAAGCCCGGGTTGGCAAAAAACACCTACGGCACGGGCTGCTTCCTGCTGGCGCATACCGGTGCGAATTTCAACGCTTCCAGCAACGGGCTCGTCGTGACGAGCGCAGCGCAGATCTCGGCGACGCCGTTGTATGCGATTGAAGGCAGCGTGTTTATCGGCGGCGCGGTAGTGCAGTGGCTACGCGACGGCTTGAAGATCATCAAGGCCAGCGGCGAAGTACAAGCGCTGGCGGAAAGCGTGCCTGACGCAGGTGGCGTGATGTTCGTGCCGGCGTTCACGGGTCTCGGGGCGCCGTATTGGAACGCACAGGCGCGCGGGACCATCGTCGGGCTCACACGCGGCAGCACGGCAGCGCACATCGCACGAGCCGCATTGGAAAGCATCGCATTCCAAAGCGCTGCGATGCTGCAGGCGATGAACCACGACCTGGTCGCCGCCGGTGCTGCCGCGATGAGCGAGTTGCGGGTCGATGGCGGCGCTTGCGTCAACAACCTGCTGATGCAGTTCCAGGCCGATCTGATCGGCATACCGGTGGTACGCCCGGTGGTGATCGAAACAACAGCACTCGGGGCTGCCTACCTCGCGGGTTTGAGCTGCGGGGTGTACGCTGGGACGGAAGCGTTGTCGGCGCAATGGCAGGCCGAACGCCGCTTTCAGCCGACGATGCCCCGGCAACGCGCGGCGGAGTTGATGCGACGATGGGAACAGGCGGTTCGGCAAACCGTTGCCGAGTAACCCTAAATTCGGCAGTTGACCGCTGCCTGTCGCAGGCAACATCTCATGGACACTGTGTTTGGAGGCCACGGTCACCCTCACCATTTGAGTGCGACCGCTACGTGCCCGATTGCGCCGCGTTGTGGTGCGCTGGCGGCGTTGCTCCTCGTTGCAGGCATTGGGCCTGCGCCTCGTCGCGTCTTGCCAGCACACCCCATCACGGCCCACTCGGGCACGCCCAACTGCCGAATCTAGGGTAGCACCATGACGTCGTTCGCCCTGACACAATTCGCAGTGGGGCAAGTACAGCAAACTCGATCTGACTCATGCGAAAGCGTTGCGCGTCGACGCCAGCCAACTGCCACCAAAACCGTGAAGCAGACCGTGTCACCACGGGGTGAGGAAAGCTACAGACAATACCGACACCCGTGTATCGGCTGCAGCGTCACTCACTTGTTCACTTCTTAAAGAACCGCGCCACAAGCACAGCACCAGCGAGACCGATACCCACTAGCCATAGAGAACCGGGCTCGGGCACAAAGTTAAGGCACTCTTGGCTGTTTGGGTCAGTAAGGCACGGAGAGTCAACAGCCAAAGCGTATGTGGAAAAAAATCCGCAAATAGCGGTACTTATTAACGTACTGATAAGTTTCATATTAACTCCTGTGAAATAAAAACACGTTGGTCCAGTATTTTGTATGCTTGCGAGCACAACCTTGTTTACACGCATACACAAATACTTACTCATGGTAACTTGTACACCACTTGTATAGATATAAAGCAATTTGTGTGCCACGCTGTTGTAACCATTGCAAATAAAGGGTTAGCAAATTATGTTTGCAATCGCAGCGGTCGCATTGTCAAATTTTCCGACAGCGGCAGCGCCCCCCTTAATAGGTGGAGGCCATACTCGCCAAACGATTATCCAGGCATATCCGGCGGGGCCTTTCTGACTGGCCCAGCGCCCCACGTTCGATAGCGCGAAGTAACGCTGAAGAACGCGACGCTGTACATGATCCCTGCCGCTTCGTAGCTGCCCGCCGGGCGATCTCGGTTTATCGATGTCAGGCTGTCAGTAGTCACCGCCCTGAAGTCCGGACGCTAGATTCTCGAACTTGGTCAGTGGCTTGAGGAAGGTGAGCTTGAACATGCCCGTAGGCCCGTTGCGCTGCTTGCCGACGATGATCTCGGCCACACCGGGCTCCTTGCT
>JAOTTZ010000504.1 GCA_029864165.1 Burkholderiaceae bacterium | reverse complement strand
AAAAAATAGAACAGCATGCCTGCTCAGGTCACTCGCTTGCCTCTCAACTGTCCGGCATCACGCTGAAACGCCGTCCGGCATCAGCCTGAAATGCTGTCCGGCTTCGTCTGAAACGCCGTCCGGCATCATTTGAAATGGCTGTCCGGGATGGGCTGAAATACGCAGCCCTCAGCGCCGAGGCGGCACAGGCCGAGTTGCAAGCCTTTGAGCAAGGCGCTTGGGGCAGGAGGTTCCCCACCGTTGCAGCGTCCTGGCGCAGGGTGTGGGATAAGGTCATCCCGTTCTTCGCCTTCCCACCCGAAGTCCGCAAGGTGATCTATACGACCAACGCCATCGAGAGCGTCAACGCGCGGTTGCGCAAGATCATCAAGACGCGTGGGCACTTTCCCAGCGACGAGGCTGCCACCAAGCTGATTTGGCTGGCGCTACGCAACATCACTGCCGACTGGGGCCGAGCAGCCAACAACTGGAAAACAGCAATGAACCAATTCGCGATCCTCTACGAGGATAGATTCACAAAGCGTATCGCGTAATATGGAAACCGACTTTCCCACCGCGTCGGTCGGTTCGTCGCAAGCGCCGACCGACGCCGTGGAAAAGTCTCAGAGCGTTTCACACACGGAAATTCGGACACTCCCCGCAAAACGCGAGGAAGCTCGCCAGCGACCCCTTCGCGCCAAGTCACACTGCGATAGCTTGTCCAGGCCAGCGCCTGGGCCAGCTCCGATACCGATATCGGCTGATGCGCCTGATCGCGCACCAGCCGCTTACGCGGGCGGCCTCGTGCCTGAACGGGTGGGGCTGTGCTGGCCGATGCTGGCCCCACCACACAGCAGTGCCCGGGCGCACCCCCACTGCGTAGATCAGATCAAGTTCGGTGAGCCGTTCGCGAAAGACCGTCTCGTCACCATAGGCCGCATCGGCAAGCGCTACGCCGAGGGGCCCCCCGCGATCGAGTGCCGCCTCGACCTGCGACAGCGCAATTGCACCCTTGCTCGCAAAGTCGATCTCGGCAGGAATCTTGGCCTTGCTCCGCCGGTCTGGGTCCTGGGCCCACTCCTTGGGCAGATTACAGCCGCCAAGCCAGCGGCAAACTACCGGCTTGGGTCGCCAGCGACAGGCTCACCGCCACCTGGCAGTTCTCGGTCTTGCCCAACTGCCCGCAGTACTGCCGCGTCACCCCCACCGAATGGCGCCCCGTCTTGGGCGAACCCGTGTCATCGATGATCCACAGCGGCGCATCGCCCTTGTTCAGCAGCACCGGCAGCACTTGCCCCTCGACCGCGCCAAGCTACCCCTCATCGCTCCAGTCAGAATCGGCCACCAGGTGGTGCATCGTCTGATGAAGATAGACCCCGATTGGTCCGGCGCGCTGCAGCACCCGAAGATGGAACGGCGAGATCTGCCCGAGGCAGACCATACTTGCTCCGAGCCGGCGCAACAGGCCCAACTGGAAGACGCGATGATTGCCTGGCTCGACGCCCTGACAATCCCGACGACGATGACGCCGGCGAGCGCCGCGCAAGTACCGAACGGCCGGCACGCGACGCGGCCTGTTGCCGGCCGCGCGGCGTCTTCGCCTACAAGGTAATCCGGCGCGCCTCCATGTAGAAACGCTTTGCGCGGGCCTCGCCGAGCGAGAACGTCTTGCGCGGCAGCGCGCCGTCGACAATGACGGACTTGAACAGTTCGGACTTACGCAACGCAGGTAGGTAGAACCCTGCATTGCCCGTTTGCAGCCCGAGACGGTTCAATACATCCATACCGTGCACATAGTCGACCCGCTGCGCGTCGCCCGCCTGGATAAGCTGGTCGATGAAGGTTTGTATCGTGGCGACGGCCAGGTTCGATGGCGGCGACGTGATTTCGATCACTGCGAATTGCGTGCGGCCCCCGACCAAGCCGATGCGTTGTTTTTCAGGCGGTGCTGCATCCACTTCGCGGACCATATCTCGGACACTAGATGCTGGTGTGTAGACCATACTCGTGCCGAAAAAAGTGGCCAAGGCGCTTGGCAGTTCAAGCTTCAGGCCGAAGAGTACGCGATGAATCGCCTCGAACACCAGGCCGCTGTCATGGACGTTGACCACTTCGACCAACGCGAAGCGCGACGGATGCGACATCCCGACATGGGACTTCGACTGTTCCCAGAGCGCCTTGGCGGCAGCGAGCGAGTGGTTGCCGTCGCCTACGGCAAAGAGCAATGGTGCACTCTCGGCCGTCAAGCCATACTTAGTGGTGAATGCGCGCGGCTCAGCAAGATTTCGCAGGG
>JAOTTZ010000503.1 GCA_029864165.1 Burkholderiaceae bacterium | reverse complement strand
CCAGCGTCCCACAAAGACCGTGGGTAGAGTGCCGGGCCTTTGAAAAATGGATGAGGCGAAATCACTGAGCGTGAAGTATGGATGTTAGGGGACCAAGCAGTTCATCGCTGACTCGCGAAGAGATTCTTGCTGCGCTTGGCGCTCTTTCCGACCGGCTTGGCGAAGAAGGTGTCACCGGCGAAGTCTGTTTGTATGGCGGCGCAGTGATGGTGCTGGCGTTCAACGCGCGGTTAGCAACCAAGGACGTGGATGCCGTTTTTCAGCCGGCGGCGACGGTGCGAGATGCGGCAAGACAGGTCGGCGGCGCCATGGGGTTGCCTGCTGACTGGCTCAATGATGGCGTGAAAGGTTTTACTTCGGCGCAGCCAGACGTCACCGCCGGAGGGCTTCCTCAGTTCCCTCATCTGCGCTTAACGATGCCAGTGCCTGAGTATTTGCTCGCCATGAAATGCATGGCTGCTCGACTCGGTGGCACCACGGGCGACCAATCCGACGTGCCTGACATTGTCTTTCTGACACGGCACTTGGGCATCACTTCGGCCAAGCCAGTGCTCGATCTTGTGGCTCAGTACTATCCGGAAAACCGTATCTCTGTAAAGACGCAATATCTCATTGAGGGTTTGTTCGAGGAGGGCAAGATATGAGGCCGAGATCACTGGCTGAGGTCGCTCGAATGGCCGCCAAGGGCGACTCTTTCGACTACTGTTTAGCTAATTTCTTGGATGAGTTTTACGCCTCCCCCAACGCCGAGGCGCTCGGGCGATCTCCAACGCTCTTGGCTCCGGAATTCGGTGTTTTGGGACGACTACAGGATTCGTATCTGGCAGCTACGGCAGAAGAACTTGCCAGCAAGTATTCATTGGCGGTACCAGGCTGGACGGCAGGCGCAGAGCGGACGCTACGCCACCCGTGGTTTGCGTCGCCGCTAGGCGCCTTGCGTGCGGTACTGATTTTGGAAAGTCCTGCTGCATTTCGCTCGCGCAATATATTTGTCAGTCAAAATGCGTTGGCGCGAGCGTAGGCGCGGTTGCAGTGTGAACTCGCGAGAAATGGGTTCTAACATCAAACATTTATCTTTCGCAGCGCGGAGTGTTCTGCGCCGCGGATTCACGGATTCAATAGAAGCTGGGGGGGGGCTTCGTCTGCCCGCGGGCAAAGGCTAAGGCGCGTGCTGCTGCATGTAGCTCAGCGCTTGCACACCTAAGGCGACACGGTCTGACTGGGTGTCGAGCACATGGGCCCCTTCTTCGGGCGCAATCGGCTCGCGCACGCGCAGCTGCGTTTCGAGAACGGCCACGGTGGCATCGGACGCATCACGGTGCTCGGCCAACCGTTGCGCCACGCGTTCTCGCAGCACGGGCTCGGGCGCTGTGCACTCCAGCAGCGCAAAGCGTGCGCCCAGCTCGCTGGCAGTTGCTCGCAAAGCGTCGCGTTCGTGGCGAAGCAAACAGGCAGCATCGACGATCACGTGCAGTCCCGCTTGCAGCACACTGCGTGCTTGTGCCGTCAATCGTTCGTAGGTGCGGCGCGTGGCCTCGGGCGCGTAGATTTCGGCACCCGCCCGCTCGGTGGCGGTCAGTCCGAACAGCCGCTTGCGTTCAACGTCGGAACGGATACGCACTGCGCCCAAGGTCTCGACAAGTTCTTGCGCGACGGTGCTCTTGCCGGAGCCCGAGACGCCGCTGGTCAGCACCAACAGCGGCGCGGTCGAGGGCATTGCCGTCAGACGTTCGGCCAGCGCGAGCGGCTTCTCAAAAGCAGCGAAGTCTCCATTTGCTTGGGCTTGCTCGGCGCGTATGAGCGCTACCTTGGCGCGCACCAGCGCGCGGTACACGGCGAAGAAAGTCAACACGGCCATGCCGGGATGGTCGCCGCACTGTTCCAGATAAGCACTTAAGAAACGCCAAGCCAAACGTTGCAGGCCGTGGCGCAGCAAGTCCATGAAGGTGAAGGCCACCTCGCTCATGACGTCGATGTGACGCAACTCGGCGTTGAACTCTATGCAATCGAATGGCAGCGGTTCGCCGCCAACCAGCACGATATTGCCCAAGTGCAAGTCGCCGTGGCATTCGCGCACCCAACCTTGCTCGCGGCGGTGGGCCAGCAGCGGCGCAAGACGCTCGAACTCGCGCTGGGTCCACGCGACCAGCGCTGCTATTTGCGCCCCGTTTTGCTGTGTCAGCGGGTGGGCGCTCAGGTAGTCCAGGTTGTTGCGCATCCAGGCGAACAAACCGGCGGGTTGGCCGTATTCGGGCGGCGAAGGTGGCAAGGCGGC
>JAOTTZ010000502.1 GCA_029864165.1 Burkholderiaceae bacterium | reverse complement strand
CGTGCGGCTCGGCGACGTACGGCAATTGCAAGTGGGCGACCCCGTGCTGGCCATAGGCTCGCCGTTCGGTTTTGAGCAAACGGCGACGCAGGGCATCGTCAGCGCCAAGGGCCGCTCGCTGCCGGGCGACACCGCCGTGCCGTTTATTCAGACCGACGCTGCGGTGAACCCCGGTAATTCGGGTGGTCCGCTGTTCGATGGAACCGGTGCGGTCGTCGGCATCAACGCGCAAATCTACTCCCGGTCCGGCGGCTACCAGGGTTTGTCGTTTGCTATACCGATCAACGTGGCGTTGAAGGTCAAAGACCAAATTGTTGCCACGGGCAAGGCCTCGCATGCGCGCCTCGGCGTCACGATTCAAGATCTGAATCAAACCTTGGCTGAATCTTTCGGCCTTGCCAAACCGGACGGGGCGCTGATCGCCAGCGTATCGCCCGACACTGCGGCAGCGGGCGCAGGCTTGAAGTCTGGTGACGTGATCACAGAGGTCAACGGTGAGCCTATCGTGCGCTCGGGGGACTTGAGCAGCCGCATAGGCTTGGCGACGCCGGGCGAAACGGTGCGCTTGAAGTTCTGGCGTGACAAGTCGCCCCGGGAAATTTCGGTCAAGCTCGGCCGTGCAGAGGAGAATAAAGACACGGTGGGCGAGGGCGATTCGGATGCCCAACCGGGGCAGCTTGGGCTGGCGTTGCGTGCGCTGACACCCGAGGAACGTTCCCGTTCGGGGCTGGACGAAGGCCTACTGGTCGAGCGGGTGTCGGGCCCGTCGGTCCGTGCCGGGGTGGTGCCCGGGGACGTGCTGGTGGCCATCAACGGCCAGCGCGTCAACTCTATCAAGCAAGTACGCCGCGTGATGGAACAAAAACCCAAGAGCGTGGCGCTGCTGGTCGAGCGCAAAGACGGGCGCATCTTCATTCCCGTGAACTTAGGAAAATAACGTCAACCCTCAGTTCTGTACGGCAGGGGTTTTTCGTTGTGTTTTTGACCATTACTACAATCACTGCTGTTCGGGGTGTAGCGCAGCCTGGTAGCGCAACTGGTTTGGGACCAGTAGGTCGCGAGTTCGAATCCCGCCACCCCGACCATGCGCATCGACGCTGTCGCACTACCAAAGTGGCGACTCTTGCTGAGGTGCGCAACACGCGTCGGAGATGCAGCGCCGAAGCAAAGGCGTATTTGCCTTTCGTTGTACGCCCAGGTCGATGCTGTCATTCGGGCCGAAGATCAGTCTGGGGCAGCAGATACATGGCAGCGAGCGTTAGACAGTGACGAAAGGCCTAACCGCTCCTACGGATGCGCTCAAGCTAGCCTGCCAGCGGCCGACAACAAGAGACGAGTGCCCGCCATAGAGTAGGCGCGCACACGCTCCTCATATGCTGACTCGACCGCTATCCGACTTGAGAGCTTGGACAGCGCACTTCTTGCGCGAAGACATCCCCATCCTGGCCCACTCGGCCGAGGCTCTGGAGACGCTGCGGGCGAGAGAAGATATGGTTGACGCCAACATCATCGGTGAGATGGTCGCGGGCGATCCATTGATGACCTTGCGCGTGCTGGAGTTCGCAGCTTCGCATCGGCCGCCGAGGCTGGTGACTGACCCCGAAACCGTTACCGCCGCGGTCGTGATGATGGGAATTGCGCCATTTTTCCGCGCGTTCGCAACGGGACAACCCACGGTGGAGGACCGCCTACAAGCGCTGCCCCAGGCGCTAGCGGGCCTGCAGCAAGTGCTACACCGCGCCCACCGCGCTGCCAACTTCGCCGCCTGCTTTGCGGTACACCGCATGGACACCGATGCCCCGATAGTCCATCAGGCTGCCCTGCTGCACGGCTTTGCCGAAATCCTGCTTTGGTGCTACGCTTCACCGCTGGCGCTTGGGTTGTCTCGCTTGCAACAAGCCAACCCCACGTTGCGCTCCAGTGTGGCGCAACAAGCGGTATTGAACATAGAGTTGGCGGATCTGCAGCAGGCGCTCATGCAGGCCTGGCGCTTGCCTGAGCTGCTGACCAAGGTCAGCGACGACCGTCACGCCGAGCATCCAAGCGTGAAAAGCGTAGCGCTGGCGGTACGCCTGGCGCGCCATAGCGCCCACGGCTGGGACAACCCGGCGCTGCCGGATGATTACAGTGAGATCGCGGTACTGCTGAATTTGTCGGTCAACGCTGCTAGCCAGCTCGTCAACAGCGTTGAGACCTGAGGCGACCGGTAGAGCCTTGTGTGAACGCACACTGCCGCTTCGGTAGCGTGGAGTAGCCTAGGCGCACCGCAGCTCATTGGCGC
>JAOTTZ010000501.1 GCA_029864165.1 Burkholderiaceae bacterium | reverse complement strand
AGGCAACTACACCGTCAAGGCAAAAGTTCCGGGTGTACACAAGGAAGACATCGGCATCCGCATCGATGGCAACCAGTTGACCGTCAGCGCCGAAGTCAAGAAGGAAACGCAGGAGAAGAAGGGCGATCGCGTTCTGCGCTCGGAGCGTCAGTACGGCTACGCCAGCCGCAGCCTTTGGCTTGACTGTCCTGTCGACGAGGCCAAGGCGGTAGCCAAGTATCGCAACGGCGTGCTCGAACTGAGCGTGCCGAAAAAGGCCGCGACCTGGGCCAAACGCTTGTCGATCACCTAGTGTGGTGTTGCACGCTATTGAGCACTTAAAAACCGCGCCTTTGGCCCCGTAGCGTCGTTGCAAATCCTCGCAATAGCTTTGGCTATTACTGCGGTTTGCGCCTGGCTACAAGCCCAAACGCATCAGTTTTATAAGTACCGCATAGCATGCAACACTACACTAGCCGTTCCGATGACCTTTTCGCGAAGATCGACCTGGCGAAGAAGCGGCCGTTCGACCTGGCATTTGCGTCGGGTGGCGTGTGCGGCCGGCATACCGACGTGCGAGCGGTGCGGCGCCTGACGTGATCTGACATGACTGACGAGCATGGTGCCGGCAGTATGCACACCGAATCCAATGGCGTGAGAGCCCTACCCGGCCCAACAGACGCGCTGGTGGTCGTCGACGTGCAGCGTGACTTCCTGCCGGGCGGTAACCTTGCCGTGGCGCGCGGCGACCGGATTTTGCCGCCCATCAATAGGTGTATTGAGCAATTCGCTCAACGCATGTTGCCGGTATTCGCGACCCGCCGTTGAGCCTCACCGGGGCGGCCGATCACTGGAACCACCGCGACCGCGAGGACGCAGACTATTACTCGCAGCCGGGCGCCTTGTTCCGCCTGATGAGCCCGGCGCAGCAGCAGGCCTTGTTCGAGAATGCGGCGCGCTCGGTCGGTGGAGCACCGAAAGAAATCCAGATCCGCCACGTCCGCAATTGCCGGCGCGCCGATGCTGCTTATGGCAAGGGCGTCGCCGATGCGTTGGGCCTTGCGTTGAGCGAGGTGCCCGGTTAGGCTGCATTGCAGCGTCCCCACACGCGCTGGCTCCGCGCGACCGTGCGCGCCATGGACTGCCAAAGCACGCGCCGCGACTTGGTGGCGCACTGCTTGTGCAAGGGCGCAGTGCTGACTGCGGGCGGCCCAAGCGACCTATTGCGTGAATGATCGTGCAACCAGGGCCCCGACGACCTGCAGTGCAGCCCGAGGGCGCGACCGCCATGGCGCCGATGCGCAACGCCGTCTTGTTCGCGCACGTGCCGATGCCGATCACCATGGGCCGCGCCGGGCGCAAGTTCCGCCACGCCCCGGTCCAGCAGCTCAAGCCTGACGAGCCATGGCCTCATGGGTGTCCTCCTGCGGTACAGTTGCGCGTCGGCATCGCTCGCTGGCAGGGCCGAGGCAGCCGCCAAGCCCGTTGCCTTCGGGCGGCCCAGTTCGATGATGCTGCGACACTGAAGTATTCATAAGCCATTGCATGAGACCTTTCGCCGCCATCGAAGCCCCGGCCGCTTGCACCTCGGCGCCCCGCATTCATGTTCCGCTGGCTGACAAGCAGGCCGGCGCGCCTTGGCGGATCTTGCGCCATCGGGTGCGCGGCGTGCAACATGGCCAAGTTGCTGGTGGCGGCGCGAGCGAGCGCGCCAGCCGCTGCGCAGTGTCGTCGTCGCAGCGCGCGCGTCCGGCCGTGAACGACCGCAGGCGCCATGCGCAGGGCAGGCCCAGACGGCACCGCGGGCACCGCGACCCGCCGGCGGCCTCGGGCTGTTGCCGTTGATGGAACGCCCGTCTTCTGACGAGAGCGCGGCGATGACCCGCGACCCGGGCGAAAGCATGCTCAGGGAATGGCTGCTGCGCGGCTTCGCGCTGCTGGTCTACGGTGCCTTCGTCGTTTTCATCGCCAGGCACTGGTGGGCGGACACGAGCCGGCACACCCTGCTCTTGTTGCTGATTTCGGAGACCCTGACCGTTGCCCTTGTGCTGTTTGCGCGTCGCGCGGCGCTGCGCGATGCATCGCTGGTTGCCGTCGCGGCCACCTGCCTGGCGCTCAGCATCTTCCTGTTTTTCGACTACGCGAACACGCTGCGGATCCTGCCCGAGTGGGCCGGTGTCGTGTTGATGAGCATTGCCATGGCATGGCAAATCTTTTCGAAAGTGACCTTGGGGCGTTCGTTCGGCATCTTGCCCGCCGCGCGAGGGCTCGTCACGCGTGGGCCGTACCGGTTCGTGCGCCACCCG
>JAOTTZ010000499.1 GCA_029864165.1 Burkholderiaceae bacterium | reverse complement strand
GTGCTGTGCGGGAAGTGCAAACGCTTCTGGGGGTTAATTGATCTGTTGCCCAATCAGCCGGTGGTGGGTGTACTTCCGTAGCCCGTCCTTGCCACGGCTCCCCGTCGGCGGTAGACAAGGTTCAGCCCTGGAGGGTGTGTTGGGCCCGATTGAGGCGACCTTCAGCTTGCGCGGCGAAGCTCGCGATAGATCCGTCTCGCCAAGCGGGGATACAGAAGCCGTTTGAACCGCTTCGGGCTGATGAAGTGCACCATAGAGGTCCGCTCGGTGATGGGCTCTCCCACGTAGATACGGTATCGCTCCGTGTCGAGTGGGCGTGCGCCTCGCCCCGCGAGAAGGGCAGCGTAAAGGGTTTGGTCCTCCAGCCAGTAGTTCAACTCGAATCCGCAGCGAATGATTTCGCTAGTCTCGAATCGACCGCAGAAGCCCATGAAGCCTGCGTTCAGGTACAGCGGCAACTCCAAGCCATCAGGGACCCGACTTGCGCGATACGATGGACAACAGTCCTTGTTGTAGAAGGGCGGCGGGCTCTCGTCATGCATCCACTGTACGATCTCATCAGGCTTACGCAGAAACACGATGTCGGAGTCGAGCATCAGCGTATGTGTTCCGCAGTTGAAGTGGTTGAAGTCGAACAGCTTGATCAAAAAAATGTGCTTCTGTCGCTTGTCGAAGATTTCTTGCGGTAGCACCGCTCGCATGGCCTCGTCAGCCTCACTCCTGGCAAGGACGCGAACGCCCGGCAGATGCAACTGAAACTGCGCGCAATCGTCACAGGTCAGTGATCCGTCGTCATGAATGACAAGCGCGACCGGTGGGCAATAGCGCATCAGACTTTTCGCCGAAGTCAACATCATGTTCACATCGCGGCTGCAGACCAGCGCGTGCACCTCAATTGGCGACGTGCCGTCCACCGGCTGCGGGGGTGTATGCTTAACGCCAGCAAAAAGCGCATTCGGTGAGGCCACCACCAGATTGTTTAACGAACGCAGGCGCCAGGGCACCAGCGACGTAAGCGACGAGCGTAGGCCCCCCGTGGCGCTCGTCACGCGACCTCCTCGGCGCCAAGCACGTGCGGTACACGCGCCGATCTTTGAAGAGCGTATACGCGCGAAGAACCGCGCAGGTCGCCAGGCAGAAGTATCTGCATCAACCAGTACACGGGCCGCCGCAATGCTGCCTGCCAGGAACTGCTGAATCGGAACTGTCCGGTCAGATGCTTATTCAGGATGTCGAAGCCCGCAAGTTCAATGAACTTCTCGAGGCCCTGCCGCCATAGCATCGCTATATGCCGGTTTTCGGAGATCTCCGGGCCACTGAAGATGTACGGGCAACCCCGCAGAAACCACTCAACACGCGCCTGCGCCGATTCCACATTTGGAGTCGACAGCACCAAAATGCCGCCCTCGTCGAGAAGGCTGGCAAGACTGCGCAATAACTGCGCTGGGTTTTCGACATGCTCAATGATCTCCAGTGCGCAGACCAGCGCATACCCGCGCGAGCCAACGTCTGCGCGCGTAAAGGCCTTGTCAAGGTCAATGCGGTAGCACTCGATATTCAGGTCAACGTTGTCGTTCCAGCTCGTGCAGGCGACCCGGTATCCGGCATCAATGAGCGACTTGCTTAGCGCGCCATGCCCCGCTGCCACGTCCAGGACATCTGAGCCGTGGGCTAGGAGATCCATCGCGATCCTTACCGTCAGTTGGTGCGTCTCAACGTCAGCCTGAATCGGGAGCCCGTCGTACAGCCAGTAGCCGGGGGCGCTTCGGTTTTCCTGGTAAGGCATCGTCTGCTAACGCTTCACTAACGCGTTAGGCCCGCTGATTGTGAGTGCGGTCGGTGCCATTGCTTAGGTCGCCTTAATCGCTATCCGCCCGGACATATCAACACGACAGAGCAGCAGCGGCAGCCGATTGGCTGCGATATACTCATCCACTGCGCGACGTGCGCCGTCCCAGTGGCCATAGTCATCCAGGATCAATACGCCGCCCGGCACCAAGCGGGGGAACAGTTGTTCCAGTTCATGCTTCGTCGACTCGTACCAGTCCGTGTCCAGGCGCAGTAAGGCGATCAAGTCTGGGACATGTCCGGGAATCGTATCTTCCACCTTGCCCTTGATGTATCGAATTCGACCCTCAGGGTAGCCGGTGGTTCGCATGTTCTCCTGAACCTCATCCAGTTGGGCTCGTGCCCAGATCATTGATCCCTTGTCCTGCACCGCCATCATTTTAGCGGCCGTGATTCCGAAGCGGGCCTTGTCCACGTCCGTTGGTGGTGGCATCCCAT
>JAOTTZ010000498.1 GCA_029864165.1 Burkholderiaceae bacterium | reverse complement strand
ACGACCCCAACGCCGGAGCGGTGGTGTAGAGTCATTCGTGACTGACCCGGCCGTCATTTGACGCAATCCATGGCAACCCCTCCCAACCTGGCGATTCAGGCGCGGCGCTCCTACGTCGAAGGGCTCATAGTTGGGATGCCCAGCGTGGTGGAAGCGGTGTTGGAGGGCGCGCAACAGCTTGTCAATCAACTCAGTGGCCCAGGAACGCAGCAGAAGCGCCGCGACACAGTGGTCGACTTGAGAGCCGGTGCGTCCGACTGGTTGGCCAGCATGAAAAGAGCGCTGCGCAACACGGTGGGCGGCAGTGCGATGTCGCTTACGCGTCCAGCTGAGATGAACTCTCCCCAGCGTGGCGCCGCAGGCATGTCCCTGGTGGACCACGATACGATCGAAGGCGAGATCCTGAGTTCGAATTTGGCGCTGGCGATCATAGACCGTGCGTCTTGGGAGTTTTCCGATCTGCGTTCGCGTATTGCAGCGCTCGAGCATCGCGAGGAACTCGACACCAACGACGTACTGCGACCGCATGTGCTGGCGCGGATCGTCACCAATGCATGGATTGAAGCTTCGCTGAGCCAAGAACTGTGGCGCCTTCTTCAGCCTGTATTGCACGAGGAGTTTTCGCACTTCGCGGAGGAGGCGTATCACGAGGCAAACCGCTTGCTGGTACAGCACCGGGTTCTTCCAGAGATCGATTTGCGCAACTTCATCCGGCGCGCCCGCAGTACAAGCGATGGTACTGCGACCGGGCAGGCGGGCGCTGGGCAGCCTGGTGGGGTTTTCGGTGGTCGGGTTGGCGAAGAGACCCGGTTGATGACCAGCAGGGGGAGTTTTGAGAGCGGATCACGCAGTGCGGAGGTTCTTGAGAAGCTGAACAAGCTGGTCGCCAGCCAACTGCCTGGGTTCAACACAACCACCCCGCGGGCGGCGTCGCCTGGCCTGGCGGCGGCCATCGGCGAGGCGCAACAGGGTATCCAGCAGCGAGTGGGTAGCGGCGGTCCCACGTCGCATGGCACAGCCAGTTCGCCGGTTTTGCTGGAAGAGTTGCAGCGGCGCAAGCAAGCGCTCAAGAAGGCAGCGGCGACGCCCGTAGAGCGCGCCACCATCGAGATTGTCGCGTTGCTCTTCCAGAGCATACTCACCGAGGAAGCCATCCCCACCTCGGTGCGTGTGTGGTTTGCCCGGCTGCAAATGCCGGTGCTGCGTGTGGCCATCGGCGAACCCGATTTCTTTGCCGCAGTCGATCATCCCGCCAGACGCCTGATCGACCGCATGGGTGCCTGTGTGATGGGTTTTGACTCGCAGGCTCGTGCTGTGGGCGATTCCTTGGAGAGAGAGATCAAACGTGTGGTTCAAGTGGTCGAGGCTTATCCCGACACCGGACGCCGTGTATTCCAGACCGTGCTGACCGAGTTCGAGCAGTTTCTGGAGCATTACTTCAAGAACGAGAACGAACCCAGCCGAAAAGGTATCTCGCTCGCGCAGCAGGTTGAGCAACGTGAAACGCTGGCGATCCAGTACACAATCGAACTGCGTAAGATGCTCAACGAAGTGCCGGTTCAGGAAGGTGTACGCGAGTTCTTGTTCCAAGTCTGGGCCGATGTATTGGCGATGACAGCGGTCAAGCACGGGCCGCAGAGTGACGCTACCAAGGCGATGAAGCGCGCGGCGGCCGACTTGATCTGGTCAGCCAACTCCAAAGTATCGCGAGAGGAGCGTGCAGACGTCATTCGCCGTCTTTCCCCGCTGCTCAAGACTTTGAATTGCGGCATGGACGACGCGGGTGTGCCAGCTGATAAAAAAGAGGCATGCATTCAAAGCTTGAACAATGCGCTTGCTGTTGCCTTTACTGCCCGGGCCGCGTCGATTTCCAACGAGCGACTTGAAGAGCTGATGGTGAGGCTGGAAACACTTGAGGATCTGTTACCAGAAGCGCAAGACGTCGATTTCGACGCTTCGCTGGTGCTCGATCTGTCCGGCTACGAAAGCGCCGAACTTGAGGTTGTGGGCGATGGTGGATCGATGCCCACACCGGCTATGCTTGCCTGGGCCAAGGAGCTGCAAGTCGGCGGCTGGTACATGCTCGACTACCGTGATTGCAATGAGCCGGTGCAGCTGACCTGGCGCGGTTTGCGCAAGCAACTCACACTGTTCACGTCGCAGCATGGCAGGGGTATCCTGTTCCAACACCAGCGGTTGGCAGCGTTTCTTCAGGCCGGTTTGCTACTGCCCGCGCAGGATGAAGCACTGACAGTCCGTGCCACGCGCACTGCGCTGGCTAAGATAGACGT
>JAOTTZ010000497.1 GCA_029864165.1 Burkholderiaceae bacterium | reverse complement strand
CCAATGGACATGCCCTTGAGTTTCTTCTGGCGGCCGTACCATAGGTTAACCAGCCCGCGCGAGAACATCACGGCGGAAAACATCGAAGTCAGTATGCCCAGACAGTGCACGACCGCAAAGCCTCGCACGGGTCCCGAGCCGAAAGCCAGCAACGCCAAACCCGCAATCAGCGTGGTGACGTTGGAATCGACAATGGTCGCGAAGGCGCGTTCGTAACCGTTATGAATAGCCAGTTGAGGCGGCGCGCCACCGCGCAACTCCTCGCGCACTCTTTCATTGATAAGCACGTTGGAGTCGATGGCCATGCCCAACACCAGCGCGATGGCGGCCATGCCGGGCAGCGTGAGCGTGGCTTGCAGCATAGACAGAACAGCTATCAGCAGCAGCAGGTTGAACGCCAACGCCAGCGTTGAGAATACGCCAAAGAGCATGTAGTAAAGGCACATGAATACAGCGACAGCACAGAATCCGAAAACCACGCTGTTAAAACCCTTGGCGATGTTCTCGGCGCCCAGGCTCGGACCTATGGTGCGCTCTTCGATGATTTCCATGGGCGCCGCTAAAGACCCTGAACGAAGCAACAACGCGTGGTCGCTGGCTTCAACAGTGGTCATCGAGCCCGATATCTGCACCCGACCACCAGCTATTTCACTGCGGATCACCGGCGCAGTAACTACTTCGCCCTTGCCCTTTTCGAACAGCAGGATCGCCATGCGCTTGCCAATATTCTGGCGCGTGATGTCCTTGAAAATGCGCGCGCCCTTGTCGTCCAAGGTCAAATGCACTGCGGGCTGCTGCTCTTCATCAAAACCAGCTTGTGCGTCGCGCAGGTTCTCGCCGGTCAAAATGACTTGGCGCTTGACGATCAGCGGGCGCGCACCGCGCTCGACGTAGCGCTCAGCACCGAACGGCACCGGGCCGGTACCCGCGGCGGCAGCGGCTGCCTCTTCGCTTTCATCGACCATGCGCACTTCGAGCGTGGCGGTACGGCCGATGATGTCCTTGGCTTTGGCGGTGTCTTGTACGCCGGGTAGCTGCACCACAACCCGGTCTTGCCCTTGCTGCTGTATCACCGGCTCGGCCACACCCAGTTCGTTGACGCGGTTGTGCAAAGTAGTGATGTTTTGCTTGATCGCCGTTTCCTGCACCTTCAGCGCGGATGCAGGCTTCAAGCTGGCAGTCAGCTTGGGTTCGCTATCGTTGGCAGCGGTGACCCATTGCAGGTCAGGGAGCTGTTCTTCGAGCAGCTCTCGGGCTGCCATCAAGGTCGCTTGGTCGCGAAAGAGCACCCCCACGTTGTTGCCGTCGCGGGTTACGCCGGCGTGACGGATGCTCTTGTCGCGCAGCAAGGTGCGGATGTCGCCTGTCAGCGCCTCGGCTCTCTTAAGGAGCGCGGACTTCATGTCCACCTGCATCAAGAAGTGCACGCCACCGCGCAGGTCCAGCCCCAAGTACATGGGCATGGCGTGCAGCGCCGTCAAAAATCGCGGTGAGCGCGACAGCAGATTCAACGCAATGACGTAACTAGGGTCCGTGGCGTCTGGGTTGAGCGCTCGCGACAGGGCATCCTTGGCCTTGCTCTGGGTGTCGACGTCGGCAAAACGAGCCTTGACCGAGTTGCCATCGAACTGCACAAAGTCGGCTTGCAGCCCAGCTGCGGCGAGTACCTGAGCCACGCGTTCTGCAAAAGCCGGGTCGAGCTTGACGGTCGCCTTGGCACTGGAGATTTGCACCGCCGGAGACTCCCCGTACAAGTTGGGCAGCGTATAAACCAGTCCAACCAGCAGCGCGACCATCAGGGTCACGTATTTCCATAGCGAATAACGGTTCATAAGCGGATTGTCGAGGGCGATGCGTTCAACACCAGGCGCGGGAAAATTGGGATGTCAACAGCGGCGCCATGCTCTCATCGACACTGCGCACGCGGGGGAGGTCTTTTACTTCACGGTACCTTTGGGCAATACCTGAATCACTGCCGTGCGCTGAACTTGCACTTTGATGCCGTTGGCAATCTCTACATGCAAGAACGTCTCACCCAGCTTCGAGATCTTGCCCAGCACCCCACCGGCGGTAACGATCTCGTCGCCCTCGGCAAGCGCCTCGATCATCGCTTTGGTTTCTTTTTGCCGCTTCATTTGCGGACGAATCATTAGAAAATACAACACCGCAAACATCAGCAGCAACGGCAACATGCTCGTCAAGCCGGACATGGGAGAGTCGCCGGTCGTCGGGGCAGGCGCGGCCTGTGCGTATGCTTCAGAAATAATCAACGGTTCGATCCTCGTAAACAAACGC
>JAOTTZ010000496.1 GCA_029864165.1 Burkholderiaceae bacterium | reverse complement strand
CATGGGTCAAGGCGTGGGAAGAGCAAGGCCTCTACAAGCAGTTGCGCGCCGCGCGTCGCGGAGCGCTCAAGTTCGTGCTGCACGACGGCCCGCCCTACGCCAACGGACAGATCCATATGGGACACGCTGTCAACAAAATACTCAAGGACATGATCGTCAAAGCGCGCCAGTTGGCTGGGTTTGACGCTGTTTACGTGCCGGGCTGGGACTGCCACGGTCTACCGATCGAGAATCAGATCGAGAAGACCCATGGCCGCCAACTGAGCCGCGACGAGGCACAGGCCAAGAGCCGCGCCTACGCCACCGAGCAGATAGCACAGCAAATGGCTGATTTCAAGCGTTTAGGCGTGCTAGGCGACTGGGATCACCCGTACCGCACGATGGATTTCGGCAACGAGGCGGGCGAGATCCGCGCGCTCAAGCGCATCATGGAGCGCGGTTTCGTCTACCGCGGCTTGAAGCCCGTGTATTGGTGCTTCGACTGCGCCTCATCGTTGGCCGAGTTTGAGATCGAGTACGCCGACAAGAAATCGCAAACGTTGGATGTAGGTTTTTTGTGTGCGGAGCCAGACAAGGTGTTGACGGCGTTTGGATTGCCCTCGGTCCGCACAAGCAAATCGATATTCGCCGTGGTCTGGACCACGACCGCTTGGACGCTGCCCGCCAACCAGGCACTCAACCTCAACCCCGAGCTTGAATATGCACTGGTCGACACCGAACGCGGTCTGCTGTTGCTGGCCTCCGCACTGGTTGAGCAGTGCCTGACACGCTACACGCTAGAAGGTCAGGTGCTGGCCACGGTGAAAGGCCGAGCGCTGGCCGGCCTGCGCTTTCACCACCCGCTTGCCGCCGTAGATGCCGGTTATGCGCGCATCAGCCCTATTATTCTGGCCGACTACGCGACGGCCGATGATGGCACTGGCATCGTCCACGCATCGCCTGCTTACGGTATTGAGGACTTCAAGGCGTGCACTGCGCATGGTATGCCGGTCAACGAGATCCTCAACCCCGTGCAAGGCAACGGCCAGTACGCTGCCGAGCTTGCACTTTTCGGCGGCATGAATATCTGGCAAGCCAGCCCGCGCGTCATCGAAGCCCTGGCGCAAGGCGGGCGTTTGTTCGCCAGCGCTGACCTGGTGCACAGCTACCCGCATTGCTGGCGCCACAAGACGCCAGTGATTTACCGCGCCGCCGCGCAGTGGTTCATACGCATGGACGAAGGGCAAGGCGTGTTCACGCAAGACAAGGCGCCCAACACGCTGCGTAAAACGGCGCTGGAGGCCATCGAAGCAACGCGCTTTTACCCTGAGAGCGGCCGCGTACGCTTGCGCGACATGATCGCTGGTCGGCCCGACTGGTGCATCAGCCGCCAGCGCAACTGGGGCGTACCACTGCCCTTTTTTTTACACAAAGACACTGGCGAGCTACATCCTGAGACGATGGCACTGATGGACCGCGCCGTGCAACTCATCGAGCAAGGTGGTGTGGAGGCTTGGACACGTCTGGATGCACGCGATTGGCTAGGGGCGACAGGTGAACATTCGGCCGAGCACTACAGCAAGAGCAGCGATATTCTTGACGTGTGGTTCGATTCCGGTACAACGTTCTTCCACGTACTGCGCGGCTCGCACCCTGAGGGTCGGCACGACGACGGGCCCGAGGCCGACCTTTACTTGGAAGGCCACGACCAACATCGAGGCTGGTTTCACAGCGCCCTGCTCGCGTCGTGCGCGATGGTGGGTCGCGCTCCGTACCGCGGGCTGCTAACGCACGGTTTCACGGTGGACGCCCACGGCCACAAGATGAGCAAGAGCTCAGGCAACGGCGTAGACCCGCAGCAAACGTGCAAGAAACTTGGCGCCGAAATCATTCGGCTGTGGGTAGCGGCCAGCGATTATTCAGGCGATATTGCTGGCGACGACGACATCCTCGCGCGCGTGGTCGATAGCTACCGGCGCATACGCAATACGCTGCGCTTTCTGCTGGCCAACACGAGCGACTTCGATCATGCGAAAGACGCGGTACCGCTGGCCGACATGTTGGAGGTAGACCGTTACGCGCTCGCTCGCGCAGCGCGGTTTCAGCGCGACGCCCTGGCGCACTACGAGGTCTACGAGTTCCACCCCGTGGTGGCCAAGCTGCAGGTGTACTGCAGCGAGGAGCTCGGTGCCTTCTACCTCGACGTCCTGAAGGACCGCCTCTACACCTGCGCGCCGAAGTCGCTCGCGCGCCGCTCGGCGCAGACAGCGCTGTGGCACATCACGCAAGCCATGCTGCGCTGGATGGCACCGTTCTTG
>JAOTTZ010000495.1 GCA_029864165.1 Burkholderiaceae bacterium | reverse complement strand
CCGATCTCGCTTGTCGCCGCGGCAACCGGCTGCTCTTCAGCGGCGTCAATCTGGCGGTGCGCGCAGGCCAGGCCACTTGGCTGCGCGGGGCTAACGGGCGCGGCAAGACCAGCCTTTTGCGCCTGGCCGCTGGGCTGGCTGTTCCTGAGTCCGGGCAGGTGACCTGGGGCGAGGCCCCCGTGCGGCGTGCCCCGGGGTATGCGCAACAATTGGTCTTTGTCGCGCATACCAACGCCTTGAAGGACGACCTCACGGTCACCGAATCGCTGCGCTTTCTGGCGCTCATCTGCGGGCGCAACAGCAAGCTTGAATCCGTGCATGCGGCGCTGCAAGCCGTGGACATGTACTCCCGGCGCGACGCGTTGGTGCGCACACTGTCGCAAGGCCAACGTCGACGCGCCAGCCTGGCGCGCTTAGCGCTTGAACACACTAAGTCGATCTGGATACTGGACGAACCTTTTGATGCGCTGGACGACGACGGCGTTCAGCGCATCAATAAGTTGATAAGCGCACACTTGGCGCGTGGTGGCAGTGCGCTGCTGACCAGCCACCAGGCCAGCAGCACAGCGGGGTTGAACATGACCGAGCTCGACTTGGATCGATTCGCTTGACGCGCGGCTTCTCAACCCAGCATGAGTTCCGCCTTCAGCGCCGTGTATGTTCGCGACCTGCGCTTGGCGCTGCGCCGGCGTGTCGAAGCATTGCTACCGGCGATTTTTTTCGTTGTCGCAATCAGCCTGTTTCCGCTCGGCGTGGGCCCCGAGCCGCAAACATTGCGAGAGATCGCCGCCGGCATCGTATGGGTCTGCGCCTTGCTAGCGTCTATGTTGTCGGTGACCAGCCTCTATGCGGGCGATCACTTGGACGGTTCGCTTGAACAGATGATGCTCTCAGGACAACCCGGGTTCGTGATTGCCAGCGCCAAGGCGGCCGCGCATTGGACCGTCACCGGCGCGCCGCTGGTGCTGGCGGCGCCGCTGATCGGACTGCTGCTGGACATGAGCTCGGCTGCGCTGGCCACGCTGGTTGTGTCGCTGCTGTTGGGCACGCCGATCTTGAGCCTGCTCGGTGGCATGGGCGCTGCCCTGACGCTAGGCCTGCGCAGCGCAGGTGTGCTGCTGATCCTGCTGATCTTGCCGCTCACAATCCCAGCGCTGATCTTCGGCGCCGGTGCTGTTGGCGCGGTCGACAGCGGGCTCTCAAGCGCAGGCCATTTTTCGTTGCTGGGTGCGCTCTTGATTCTCACGGCATTGACCGCGCCGATGGCCACAGCGCTTGCGCTGCGCATCGCGTTGGAGTAACTCTGAATGAACCCTCCCATTCGATGGTTCACGTTCGCCGCGCCGTCGCGCTTTTACTGGCTGGCGGGGGCGCTCAATCCATGGCTCTGGGCAAGCACTGTCGCACTGACAGTGGCGGGGCTGTACGTGGGGTTTTTCATCGCCCCCACCGATGCCGTACAGGGTGAGTCTTACCGCATCATTTTTATCCACGTGCCTGCCGCTTGGATGTCGATGATCGTCTACCTGGCCATGGCGTTCTGGGCCGCGCTGGGTTGGATGTTCAATGCACGCATGGCTTCGATGTTGGCGCGTGCCCTGGCTCCCACCGGGGCGATGTTTACTTTTCTAGCCTTGTGGACCGGTGCTTTGTGGGGCAAACCGACTTGGGGCACCTGGTGGGTCTGGGACGCGCGCTTAACCTCGGAACTTATCCTGCTATTTTTGTACCTCGGCTATATCGCGCTGGTTGCTTCGATCGACGACGTGGTGCGGGGCGACAAGGCTGGGGCGCTGCTGGCGATCGTCGGCGCCGTCAACGTTCCCATCATCTACTTCTCCGTGGATTGGTGGAACACGCTGCACCAGGGCGCGACGATCAGCCTGACCGCCGCACCGAAGATGGCGCATACGATGCTGGCCGCCATGCTGCTAATGACTTTGGCGTTTTGGGCCTATGCTTTCGCGGTCGTGCTCACACGTGCGCAGGCGCTGATACTCGAACGCGAGCGCAAGACCGAATGGGTTCGGCAGCTGGCGCTGACACGAAAGGGATGGCAATGAACTGGTTGAGTGTGTCGGATTTCCTGACAATGCGCGGTTATGGTCTGTATGTTTGGGGCTCTTACGGCATGACGGCGCTGTTGATGCTGTTGGAGCCGTGGCTCGCCACTCGACACCGGCGCCGAGCACTTCGCGCCGCTGCAAACCCGGACGCGGAGGACTGAATGAAACCGCGTCACAAACGCTTGGCGATCATCGGCGGCATTGTGGGCGCCGTCGCTGTCGCCGCGGGCCT
>JAOTTZ010000046.1 GCA_029864165.1 Burkholderiaceae bacterium | reverse complement strand
CAGATAGTACGTTTCGTGTCGAAACACCTCACGCAGTATCTTTTGCCAGCCGGAGCGGTGGAAAAAGGTCGCCTCAGAGCAAGTCGAGACAAACTCGTCCCACAAAGCTGTCGCGGACACCTCACCGGGCAACAAGCGTTTGACGACAGGCATGAGCGAAGAGCTATCGGTCTTGCAACGCACCAGCTTGGCCAGCCCGCTTTAGAAAAATATCGTCCATACGCCCCCACTTGAAGTCGCTCAAAAGCCGTTCTAAGCGAGGCTCCATCCGGTGGATGTTCACGTAGTGACGAAAACGCGTTTTGCGGCTGATGCCGGCAATGCGCGGCTGCCCGACGTCGATTTCCCATGGGTGGAAGTAGAAGATACCTGGCTCACCGTCACCGGAATTTACACGCCTGAGCATCCAACGAGAAAAGGCGTACGGTAAAAGCCTGAAGTACCCGCCACCACTGGACGGCAGGTTTCGATTGAACACGCGCAGCGTCGTGGCAGGTATCTCGATCAACCCATCGCGCACGCCGTGAGCGAAGCGAGGCGCATTCGGCATGCCATAGTGGTCGTGTCGAATAGGGTAGATGCTCGAACTGTAGCGGTAGCCCGCGCGTTGAAGACAGTCGAACGCCCACAAATTATCTTCACCAATGGAAAAGCTGGGCGCCCGGTAGCCCTGGACCTTGACGCCCGAGACGTCTTCAAGTATTTCCTTGGCGATCTGAATGTCGGTGAAGAAAACTTCCGCCGTCAGATCGCTGACGCGCTGGTGGCCGTAGCCGTGGCTGGCGAGCTCATGCCCTTGATCGACGATGGCACGAACGAGATTGGGATAGCGCTCTGCGATCCAACCCAGGGTAAAAAACGTGGCTTTGGTGTGCTGGCTCTCCAGCATCTCCAGAATGCGGTTGACGTTGCGCTCGACGCGGCATTCACGCTGTTCCCATTCACAACGCGAGATATGCGGTGCAAACGCCGAGACTTGAAAGTAGTCTTCGACATCAATGGTCAGGGCGTTGCTGATTGCGTGGGTCGACATTCGATTCGTCTCGGCCATGAACCGTTTCAGAAACTACCGGGGTTGCAACCACTGCAATAAATCGACCGCTATGCGTTGTGCCGCATGTCCATCCCACAACTCTGGAACGCGCCCGCGTTTGCCCCGCCCTTGCAAGATGTCGGCAACGCATTGCAGGATCGATGCGCGGTCTTTACCCACCAAGGTATTGGTGCCCTGCTCGATCGTGATAGGGCGCTCGGTGCTCTCGCGTAACGTCAGACACGGGACCCCCAACGCAGTCGTTTCTTCCTGTAAGCCGCCGGAATCGGTTAGCACCAGCGTTGCCTGAGATACCAACCCCAGCATTTCAAGGTATCCCTGTGGCGGCAACATGACCATGCGCGCAGGGTCTATCAACTGGGCCAAACCGAATCGGTCAATGTTGCTTCTGGTACGCGGATGCAATGCAAAGATCAAAGGCAATTGGGACGCTACTTCAGCCAGCACGCCGAGCAATGCACTGAGCGTTTCGGCATCGTCCACATTGGATGGTCTGTGCAGTGTCACGACGCCGTAGCCGTAACGATGTTTCAGTATCGCTGGGTCGCTGCCGTAGGCCTTCAATGTATCAGCGGCGCTGTGCGCGTGCGCGCGATTGGACATCAAAGAGTCGATCATCACGTTACCAACAAAGAATACCCTCTCTGCAGCAACGCCCTCGCGTTGCAAGTTCTCCGCGGCGCTGCGTTCGGTCGTGTAAAGCCGATCTGCCACCTGATCGGTGAGAACGCGATTGATCTCTTCAGGCATCATGCGGTCAAAGCTGCGCAAGCCAGCCTCGACGTGCGCCACGCGAATGTTCTTCTTCACGGCTACCAGGGTACATGCCAGTGTTGAATTCACGTCGCCCACCACTACCACGCAGGCCGGCCGGTGCGTGTCGAGTACAGGTTCGAACTTGCGCATGACCTCGGCGGTTTGTACGGCATGACTGCCCGAACCCACCTCCAGGTTGATATCGGGCCTGGGAAGTCCCAGGTCTTCGAACAAGCGGCCACTCATCCCAGGGTCGTAATGCTGGCCTGTGTGTACCAGCAGCGCCTGCAGGGCTGGCGCTGTCGATGCCAAGGCACGCAAGATGGGTGCCATCTTCATGAAATTTGGCCGGGCGCCGACGACGCACATGACGCTGCCCATGGCCGCGCCGGCTGAAGACTGTTGCTTCACGGTGGACGCTCCTTCTACTGTTTCTTAACGGCACGGACCAGCATTTGCAACGTCGCCAAGACTTCCGAGTTGATACGCTCTAAACGCAGCACGCTCCGTTCCATTCGCTGCAAACGATCGTCGTTTTGCCCGACGCCCAGTTCGGCAATTCGGCGCGAAATTTCGTCGGCAGCGTCCGACCCTAGCCGAAGCCTGACCGGATCAATGTCGGTTGGGTCATCGATCAACGCGGGGCTGCGCGCGCTGGCGCCACCCGCAAAATCGGCCACCGCATTGGGTGGCGGCAACTTGGCCTCTTGCAGGAATTCACGCATCACTTCATCCACGTCCTCGGCGGTAAAGTGGGCCTTGTTCGTGATAAAACCGAGCAACAAGAGCCGGTCACATACCGAGTTGATGCGACGCGGAATACCATTACTGGCCTTGAAGATGGTCGCAAACGCCGCGGTATCAAAAGTGGGCTTTTCTGTGGTCGCCCCGGCGCATTTCAGACGATGTTCGATGTACTGGCGAGTTTCCTCCTGGTCCAGCGGACCGATATGGCAGGTTGCCGCAACCCGCTGTCTGAACTGCTCCAACTCGGGTCTTTGCAGTGTCTCGCGAAACTCCGGCTGCCCGACCAGAAAACTTTGCAACAGCGCCTGGTTGCCCAACTGAAAGTTAGACAGCATGCGCAGTTCCTCAACCGCACGATAAGTCAGGTTCTGCGCTTCATCGACGATAAGAAGGCAGCGTTTTCCTTCGCTGGCCTGCTTGACGAGAAACGCCTCCAGCGACATGAGCAACTCGGCCTTCGATACGTCAGTGACTTGGAAGCCAAAAGCCGCTCCGACCATGCGCAGCGTGTCCTCGGCGTCGAGTTGCGTCGTGACGAGCGTACCGGCGACCACGGCGCTGCCACTCATGCTGTCCAATAGCGCGCGCAGAATTGTTGTCTTGCCAGCGCCTATTTCGCCCGTGATGACAATAAAACCCTCGTTGCGCGAAACGCCATACTGCAGATAGGCCTTTGCTCTACGGTGTTGCTTGCTGCTGAAGTAAAAGCTAGGATCAGGGTTGAGCTGAAATGGCTTATTCTTCAGTCCATAAAAGGCTTCGTACATGAGTCAAAACTGCATGTTGAGGGCGGCACTCAATCCCAGTACGGCATACGGTGAGCTGCTACTGTCGAATAGTGCGCGTCGCATGCCCAGCGTAAGGCCGGTACGTTGACCCAATTTAGTCGACCAATTCACGTTGATCGACCGCAAGGTGACAGCCTGTGAAGCGAGCGTCCCGGTGGTTTTTTCCCGCGCAACGCCTACATCGAGCGACGACTGCGGCGTCAGTCTGTGGGCCAAGCGCAGACTGAGTCCACGCTGCCGAATCACGTCGGTACTGGAGAAATCATCAAAGATATTAGGCATCACATTATCTAGGCGACGGTGTTCGCTGCGCGACGCCGAAAATGTAATCGTGTCACGCAAACCCAGTAGTGCAAATGACATGTTTTGCCCACGCTGTACCGAGACGGAGGATTTCAAGAACTGTCCGATGATGGGATCCGTAGGGCTGCCGCCCCTGGCAATCAAGTCACGCCGGAATTGGTCACCCGTAATGGCGTCCAGCGCAGAGATGAGGTCATTCCACGTGCCTAGGTTCACGAAGACGGGATCAGACTCTGAAGAAATACCGCGCGAACTGCTGAACGTCCATGCTGAACGCGGCATGCGATGTCTAAAGCTGATTGTGTGCGAGTTGCCAAAAAAGCGGCGCTCTCGATCGGCTGAGATTGTTGTGCGGTCGGTCGGTGTCCAGGCCAACCCAAGACCAGACGTGCTACTACTTCGCTTATCGACGCTCGTAACATTGGTGAACTCACGTCCGCCTCGCACCGACAGCACCAGCTCCGGGATGACGGCATAACTCAAGGCGCCGTTAAGGCGATCGTTTTCGGTCTGACGGCTTGCGCTGAAATCAACCACTTGCCGAGACGCATTAGCCGACCACCCGAGCGCCCGGCGGTTACCACTGATTTGCATCTGGCCGCTCGTCGTTGTTGAGTCAGAAGCGTTCGAAACATCACTGTTCGACGCGGTATGCACCAAGCGAACTTCATAATTGGCAACGTCTGCAAGGCGGCCGCGAACGTAGGGTGAGACGCTGAAGGTCGACACCTCAGCGCGATTGGCGTCAACCAGTTGACTGTCAACGGAGCGCGTTCCGAACGCCGATACGGATTGCTGAGAGACACTGCCGTTGATATCCAGATACGCCCAGTTCTCAACTGCTTCGGCGTTCATCGACGCCAGCAGCGAATTTTGAAAGTTGTTGCTGGCCGAGTTCCTGGCGTAGGCAATACTGGCGAGCGAATAATCAACAAAGCCCTTTATTCGACCAAAATTACTGCTCAGCCGTAGGCCGGGACTTACCTGGGTAATCAGCTCAGATTGCTCGTTTTCCGCCGCGAGGCGATAGTTGTCGGTATATGTTTCGCTGATAGAAATGTGGGGAACAATTGCTAACCCTCGTACGTCCGGCGCCTGTTCGAGGCCAATTCTTTGGGCTTGCGCGCCCATGTTCACCAGCGCGAGCAACCCCCCAATTACTGGAATCGTAACAGCGCCGCCGCGAAGTACGTGCTTTGACGCTGGCATCATGCCTCGCGAAGAAGATCGCCGGGGTCATTGCTCTTCATGCTGTGGTTTCCCGTATCCGTATCCGTATCCATACCCATACCCATACCCATACCCATAGTGGCCTTGGAAGTCGGTCCGGGCCCTGTTCAGCACCATCAACCTGACCGGGCAGGCCTCAATCGTGGAGAGTGCATGCTCCACGTCTGCTTGTAAGGTCTTGCCCGCATTGACGACCATGACGATTTGTCCCATTTGCGATGCTAGAACGCGAGACTCTGTGGTGAGCAGCAGCGGCGGCGAATCGAAAATGATGATCCGGTCCGGGTATCTCTTGCCCATATGATCCAGCAGATCCCGCATCGCGTCACTGGCCAGCAGTTCTGTGGCCCGTGGGTGCTGTGTGCCACTGGGCAGGATCGTGAGCTTATCGATGTTTGTTTTGAGCAGAACGCTGGGTATCTCGGCCTTATCTTCAAGCACATCCAACAAGCCCGGCCCTGCGGGCAAGCCGAGCATGCGCAGTATCGAGGGCCTGGCGACATCGGCATCGACCAGCATGACGGTGTGGTCCAGTTCGGTGGCGATGCTCATGGCGAGATTGAGCGACGTGAAGCTCTTGCCCTCGCCGGGCAAGGCACTTGTCACCATGATCAGGTTGCCGTGGGCAAGAGGAGACGCTCCCTTGCCCATGGCGTTCTTGATCAAGGGGCGCTTGAGCACGCGAAACTGGTCCGCAATATGCGAGCGCGGCGCATTGGGCGTTACAACGCCGGCCGCGGCAACGACGGCAAGATCGATCTCAACATACTTTGACGTGACCTGGGGTGTCGTCGCCTCCGGCTCCGCGGATTCGTCGATAGCAACGTGCACCGATGGTTGTGGCACACCGTTAGCCACTGCGACGAGGCCGGGCTGCACCGGATTCTCGTGGTTCTGCACTCCTGCTTGCCGCAACTGCTCCAGCCGCCGCGCTGCCTGCTCAATCAAACTGTCCATATGCTTTTGCCTACCTGCCGGCCATGATCGCCATGGCCGCAAGTCCCGCACCGAATACGCCTAGCAAACTTCCACAAGCGGCGAGAAATCTCATCAAGCTGGCCCGTTCGCGCTTTCTCTGGGTGTCACTCACAACCATAGATACAACGCCAAGCACTGGCAATTTGATCTTGTCGCGCAGGGCGCCGGCATCGAGAAAAACTGGCCGCAACTGGCTGCCAGCAAACGCGCTGAATGTCCCTGCCGCCAACGCAGCAAGGAGCGCGAGCAGCAAATACAACGTTCGATTTGGCCACACAGGCTTGGGCGATACGCGCGGCGGATCGATCAAGCGAAAGTCAGCCACGCCGGAAGCATCGTCCAATTCGCCCGACATCACGGCCGATTGACGGCGCGCTACCAAGTCTTGGTAATTCTTCTTGTTGATATCGTAGTCGCGGTTGAGCTGCGCTGCCTCGGCTTGGACTTGTGGTGCGGTCTTCATCCTTTCCCGCGCCTGATTGAGCCGCGCCTGATACTCCGCGACCCTAGCGCGTAACGCGGCCACCTGCACTTCAGATACCGCCAGCATTCGGCTCAACTCCTGGTAGGCCACGCTGCGGTTGTTTGAACTGGCAGTGGGCATAGCCGCGGCGGCTAAGCGCTTTTCTTGAACTTCCTTGCGCTTTTGTTCTTCGAGGTCTTCGATCAAGCGGCGGATGCTGATGATGTCCGGATGCTGCTCGGTAAAACGTGGTAACAGCGCGTCGAGGTTGCTTTTCAGCCCAGCGATCCGCGCGTCGATCTCCGGTGTTGATATGCTGATGGCTGACTCCTGCAGTAGGCTTTGGGTGGCAATGCTGGCACTCGACGACTTTTCACCTTCAAGCTGCGCCTTGACTTGGTCGCGGGCGTTTTCCGCCTCGCGCAACTCCAATTTCGCCTGGTCCAGCTGCGTGGCGATGCCACTGAGACTAGAAGCCGCGTCACTGCCATCAGCTGCTTGCCGTTCCACATTGCGAAGCCGAAATGCCAGCAGTTTCGCCTCTGCTTCTTCCAGCTTTCTCTCGTAAGCCTTGATTTGCTCGCCAAGGAAGACCTTGGCTTGGTCGGTATCTTTGCGGCTTGCGCCCAGGCTGGACTCCACGAATATAGAAACCAGTGACTGAACGACCCGCTTGGCTTTTGCAGGATCGGCATCGCGAAACGACAAGGTGTATAGATTGTTCCCGCCCGTGATGTTGATCTTAAGTTCCTTCATCAAGCTTTCGACCAAGGCGTCTTGCTGTGCTTTCGAGCGGTCCTTTAGGTCGAGGTCAGCCATACGGATGAGCTTTTCGATATTGGGCCGGCTGATCAAGGTGCGGCTCAGCATGCCCACCTGTTGATCGACATTGGGTTGCACCGCCAAGCCAGACATCAGCGGCTTCAAGATGGACTGCGTGTCGACATAAAGTCTGGCGTCGGCCTCGTACCGGTCGGGTATCTGAAAAACCACGACCCCGCCGACGATAGCAACAATCCAGGCGACGAGCACGCCCAACCAGCGGAACCTCCACATGCCCCTGGCGATACCGAGTAGCTGTCTAACTAACTCTTCCATAGCTTTGCGATCTCAGTTGTCACGGTCATGCGCTCAGGTGGGCTGCCGGCCCAAGGCCTCGTGCGTCGAAGCCAAGCCACCGCGGCCGTACAGCGGCTTTAAAAAAAGCTCTGTGGAATGATCAGAATGTCGCCCGGTTTCATTTGAACGTTCGCCGATACATCGCCCCGTTTGATGAGGTCCTTTATCCGCACCGAATATTGCTTGCCACCTTCTGAGCTGCGCAAAATCGTTGCATCGTTACCGGCCGCGAAGTCGGTCAACCCACCCACTGCGATCATCACATCGAGCAAAGACATCTCTTGCTTGTACGAAAGGACCTGCGGCTTTGCCGCCTCGCCAACGACGCGAATCTGTTCGCTGTAGGGGCCTACGAAGCCACTAATCCCCACAGTAACCACAGGGTCCCGCACGTACTTGGCGAGAACCTTTTCAATGTCTCGCGCCAACTCGATGGAAGTCTTGCCCTGAGCAAACAGTTCTTCGACCAGCGGCGCCGAAATCCTGCCATCCGGACGCACGGGAACCGAGGCCGACAACTCCGGGTTGCGCCAAACGGTGATGTTGATGCTGTCGCCTGCGCCGATAACGTAGCGATAGTCTTCTGTCGATGCTGAAGCTGGTGCCGGCGGGTAGTTGGTTATCGAGCAGGCTGCCAACAGGCTCACGATCGCGCCAAGCGCCGAGCAACGAGTGGCCCACACGATCAAACTGGAAAAAGTCTTCATTACGCGTCTCCTCTGCAAGTCAATGATGTTTTGACAAACTAGACCGGTACCCTGCAACTCGGTGCCGTTGCCCATGGCGCATTGCACGGCGCCGCTCTAGCTTGACATTGAACAAACACAAATAGAAAAGTTGATTCGTCTGGGCCTGCGGCTCGGCGCACATTCCGGCGGCGCCAAGCGGCATTCCGAGGAACTGCGACGACGCGCCACGGACCCAAGGATGCGGGTTTTATGTGTCACCATGCAAGTTTGATTGCACACGAACATTGGCGAACAGTCTATCCCATGTCTACGGGGCCGGTCGAGGGATATGACGAGCTATTGGGGTATAGTACCGCGCTTTAGGGACTTTCGTGGTGGTCACGGGGCTGTGAAGCGGTAACCGACAGCCCAACAAGTTGCTGCGGAGCGTGCTGACCACGCGCCGCCAAAAAAATTAGCACCTATGACTCGCGTGTTGCTCGTATGCACGGCCAACATCTGTCGTTCACCGATGGCCTTAGCTACCGTGCTGGCGCTGACCAGGCAAGTTGGGCCGGCCGAACAAGAACAAGACCCGCGAGGTGGTCGGCCACGTTTTTCAGACTTTGATTCTGCGGGCACGCACGCATACCGTACGCGCGAACCGCCCGACGTCAGGGCTACGGCTGCACTGGTGCGTCGGGGCTATGCGGTGGGCAAGCAGCGGTCGCGCCAAGTCACCGTGGAAGATTTTGATCGGTTTGATCTGATTTTGGCTATGGATTATGCCAACCTGGAGGCGCTTCGGGAGCTATGTCCGCCCGAGCACAGCCGCAAGTTGCGGCTGTTTTTAGATTTTGCGCCCGGTTTTGACGGCCAAGAGATGCCTGACCCATATTACGGCAGTGACCAAGGTTTCGAGCGCGTATTGGATTTGTGCGAGGTGGTCGCTCAT
>JAOTTZ010000494.1 GCA_029864165.1 Burkholderiaceae bacterium | reverse complement strand
ATTCGCGGATAGGTTCTAGAGCGCCGCTATCACACATCCACCTCAACCGCGTCACCGTACAACTCCATCAACTCGCGCCTTGCCGCGGCCTCGCCCTTGCCCATCAGCTTGGTCAGCGACTCGGCCGTGGTGGCCACGTTCAACGCGCCGTAGGTCACGGGCAACAAGCGCCGGGTGTCGGGGTTGAGTGTCGTCTCCCACAATTGCTCGGCGCTCATCTCGCCCAGGCCCTTGAAACGGCTGATGCTCCAGGCATTCTCACGGCAGCCTTCCTTGCGCAGCTTGTCGAGGATAGCGGTGAGCTCACCGTCGTCGAGCGCATAAAACTTGGCAGCGGGTTTTTTGCCGCGCGCCGGCGCATCGACGCGAAACAGCGGCGGCTTGGCAACGTAAATGTTGCCGCGCTCAATGAGCTTGGGAAAGTGACGGAAAAACAGCGTCAGCAACAACACCTGGATGTGCGAGCCGTCCACATCGGCGTCGCTCAAGATGCAGACCTTGCCGTAGCGCAGCCCGCTGAGGTCGGGGTCGTCGCCCGCGCCGTGCGGATCGACGCCCACGGCCACGGCAATGTCGTGGATTTCATTGTTGGCAAACAGGCGGTCGCGCTCGACCTCCCAAGCATTGAGCACTTTGCCGCGCAGCGGCAGTATCGCTTGCGTCTCTTTGTCGCGCCCCATCTTGGCGCTGCCGCCGGCTGAGTCACCTTCGACCAAAAAGATCTCGTTGAGCAAGAGGTCTCGGCTCTCGCAATCGGTCAGTTTGCCGGGCAGCACCGCCACGCCCGAGCCCTTGCGCTTTTCAACCTTCTGGCTCGCGCGCTGACGCGTCTGCGCTTGGCGAATCACCAAGTCGGCGAGCTTTTTGCCGTGCTCGACATGCTGGTTCAGCCACAACTCCAGCGGCGGCTTGACGTAGCTGCTGACCAAGCGCAACGCGTCGCGGCTGTTCAGTCGCTCTTTGATCTGGCCTTGGAACTGCGGGTCCAGCACCTTGGCCGAAAGCACGAACGACGCGCGCGAAAACACGTCCTCGGGCATCAACTTCACGCCCTTGGGCAACAAGCCGTGCATGTCTATGAAGCTCTTGATGGCGCCGAACAATCCATCTTTCAAACCCGCCTCGTGCGTGCCGCCCGCCACCGTGGGGATGAGGTTCACATAGCTCTCGCGCATGGGGGCGCCGTCGTCGGTGAAAGCCACGCACCAAGCCGCGCCCTCGCCTTCGGCGTAATTCTCGGTCTCTGCAGCGCTAGCGTACTGCTCGCCTTCGAACAAGGGGATCAGCGGGTCGGCGCTGAGCGTTTGCAGCAGATAGTCGCGCAAGCCGCCCTCGTAGCGCCAGGTCGTGACCTCGCCGGTCTTTTCGACCGTCAACGTCACGCTCACACCCGGCATCAGCACAGCCTTGCTGCGCAAGAGATGCGTCAGATCGTGGCGCGGCAATTCGGCACTCTCGAAGTACTTCGGATCGATCCAGACGCGCACGGTGGTGCCCTGCGCGCGTTCCCCCGCGGCCGGCTTGCGCAGCGCCAAGGGTTCGATCACGTCACCACCACCGAACGCCAGTGTCGCGACCCGGCCTTCTCGATACACCGTCACCTGCAAGCGCTTGCAAAGCGCGTTGGTCACGCTCACACCCACGCCGTGCAAGCCACCAGAAAAACTGTAGGCGCCGCCAGCACCTTTGTCGAACTTGCCACCCGCGTGCAGTTGGGTGAACACGATCTCGACCACCGGCACCCGCTCCTGCGGGTGCATACCGAAGGGAATACCGCGCCCATCGTCCTCAACACTCACCGAGCCGTCGGCGTGCAACGTCAGCGCCAAGCGCTGGCCAAACCCGGCCAGCGCTTCGTCCGCAGCGTTGTCGATCACCTCTTGAATGCAGTGCAGCGGGTTGTCAGTGCGGGTGTACATGCCCGGCCGCTGCTTGACAGGCTCCAGGCCCTTGAGCACACGAATCGACGACTCGACGTAAGCGCTTTGCTTGGTGGCCATGGCTGCGCATTGTAGGAGCGGGGCCATGACGAATGCCCGTCCAGTAAAGTAATTGCCGACGGCCTGACCCGTGGCGTTGCGCTTGGTGCTGGGCTACGGTGCGTCTACCGTCATATACCGCATAGCAGGTGGGTCGGGCGCTGAGCCGCGCCTGAAAGTCAGTATTTCAACAGTCCTCACAGCGGTACCCCGGGGACTTGGTACACCCCCCGCACTCAGTCCTGCGATTGTCCATCTGGGAGACCTTTAAGGCTCTCCAAGTCGGCCAGGTCTTTTGCGCGCCCGGCGGCCAATTTGTTGGCTCGAAAGTCAC
>JAOTTZ010000493.1 GCA_029864165.1 Burkholderiaceae bacterium | reverse complement strand
ACAAACGGATTAAGAGTCCGCTGCTCTACCAACTGAGCTAAGAGCCCGACGGCGCAGATTTTATAGGGTGGTGGGTTGTGCAGGATTCGAACCTGCGACCAACGGATTAAAAGTCCGCTGCTCTACCGACTGAGCTAACAACCCTGCGAGTCGTTCATGATAAATGGCTTTGCGGGGTCTTTTAGAACACCGCCTCATGTGTTTTGCTCGGCGAGGGAATAACCCCCTAGTTTAGTGTTGCACTCTTGATGAAACTAATGTTCTACTCAGCGCCTGACGCCTCACTGACAAGGAAGCTGGAGAGCTCAAATGCGACTGGCACCGGAGATTGTGTTGACCGAGGGTGAACGGTCCGAGTTGATGAGAATGGTGCGTTGCAAGCGCACAAGTGCCCGACTGAATCTGCGCGCGGGAGTTGTCTTGCTTGCGGCAGACGGCGTGCGCAACAGTGTCATTGCTGAGACGCTTTGCGCCGGCCGTGTTCAAGTTGGGCGCTGGCGTGAGCGTTTTGCCGCGCACCGACTGGCCGGCATTGAGCGAGATCTTGCTCGTTGCGCTCCGCCTGTCGTCGTTGACGTGGCTCGCCGGATCGAAATGACATCGCAAAGCGCACAGCGAGCAGCCACGCACTGGAGCAGACGCAAGATGGCCGCCGAGCTTGGTGTCAGCGCCGCCAGTGTCTCGCGCACCACAACAAAAATCCCCAGCCCTTCATCGGGACAAAAAAACGCCAACGACACTCTCCAGAAGGTCATCAAGGCCAACAGCCGCTTCAGTTCCAAACAGAATGAGAATGCAACACCACACCAGAGGGCAAAGCTGCGCCGGTGTCAAACACCCTAGTGCAGTGTTACACGCTATTCAGCACTAAAAAACTGCGCCTTTGGCCCCGTAGCGTCGTTGCAAATCCGCGCAATAGCTTTGGCTATTGCTGTGGTTTGCGCCTAGCTACAGGCCCAAACGCATCAGTTTTATAAGTACCGCATAGCGTGCAACACTACACTAGCGGCGTCGCACCGGCAGACAGTGTTGCCGGTTCAAGGCGCGCCGGGCCGTGCCAGAAGTTCGACGGCTTGTAGCAAACGCTCGGCCGTGTCGTCAAGGGTGCGCCGCTCTGACTGCGCCAAGTGCCGCAGGCGATCTATCGCCTCTCCCCGGGCCAGTGAATAGCGGTGCATCAGCACACCGACAGCCATGGCTACTACCGGTGCCATGGTATCCAGGGCGTCCGCTGTGTGCTCGGCAACGTCTTGAACAGACTTGTGCTCGTTCACATTGGCAAAAGCAGCTTGGACGGCCGGAATGATTTGAGAGATGTCGAGCGGTTTGACCAGATAGGCCACAGCGCCCAGCGCTTTGACCTTGGCAACAGTTTCTTCGTCGGAAAAAGCGGACAGGAACATGAACGGGATCTGGAGGTGGTCACGCAAGTACGCTGCAACGTCAAAGCCGCTTTTGCCCTCCATGCGTATGTCCAGCAGCGCCAGGCCGGGTCGGTGCTGCCGCGCCAACAGAATCGCGTCGTCCCCGTTGTCGGCGTCGATCACTTCATAGCCCGCTTGCGATAGTCCGTGGGCGAGCATTGCCAGCACCAACCTATCGTCGTCCACGACCAAGATCTTGCCGCTGTCTGTCACGCTTTTATTCCTAGGTAAACCTCAAGCGCGCATTGTCCCCGAAACATACCGCGCCACCCCGGAAGGTGTCGAGTTCAAGTCAAACCCAGCCGGCTGACGCTCGGTGGCGTCAAGGTGACGGTGGCTAGCACGCGCGAGCCGTGCTGTTCGATGTCGAGGCTGGCGCTGCGACGAGGCAGCAACGCCTTCACAAGCCCCAGGCCTGAGACGCCACCCGGAATACGCGACAAGATGAAGCCGTCCACAAGCCGACCCGTGTTGCCAATGACGATGCACACGCTGGTGTCTGTGCATACCATGCCACAGCTCAGCGTGCCAGCATCGCCGCTACCGGCTTGGCCGCCCCGGCTGTGCTTGACAGCGTTGGTCAGCAATTCGTTGACGGTCAACGCGATCGGGATCGATTCGGCTTCCGGCAATACCCACTGCCCCTTGTCGTCGCCTTCGAGTGTCAGCGCAATGACGCAACCGAAGGTGCGTTGCACGGAGGTAGTGATCGCCTCCAGGACGTTGCGCACTCGCAAGGGGCCCGACGCGCCCACTTGCAAACCATAGACTTGCGCAATGGCCTGGACCTGGCTTACTACCTCCGAGATAGCGGGCCCGACCTCAGGCTTGCGCGCCGCAATTTGCTGCAACAACCCGGCCACGCCCTGTAGATTGTTCTTAATACGATGATGTACC